>CAZNMO010000040.1:0-15935 GCA_964574195.1 uncultured Clostridiaceae bacterium
CAATAGGCACAGCGAAAATTACATTGATCAATCACCGAAATACGTAAATCACGCAGCGGTCTATCAAGAGAATCTATCAGATTATCCATTGTTTTCATGTTCATAGTTCTCCTTATTCAATCTAGCCTTACTAACTCAATTCACTTATTTATCAATGCCAAAAAAGATAATGATTCTCTATTGCGGTTCCCCTAATTGATAGATAAACTTTATTCTTTATCATTCATCTATTATCATTTTCCTTAACTTAAAGGAAATGAGCAGCCATCATCCTCAAGCAATAGTACTTGTACCTGGTCGCCCTTTTGAAAGCCTAGTTCCCCTCCAGGCAATACTGCCAATGAATCGGTATGAGCTAAACTTATCACCGCATTGGATTTTTCAAGACCGACAGGGTCAACAAATAACTTTCCATTTTCAAAATACAACTTGCTTCGAACAAACCTTGTAAATGAGTTCGCTTTTGGAAAGTCGCCATTCAATTGTGCAACCCCTGC
Organism: uncultured Clostridiaceae bacterium; assembly: GCA_964574195.1. Lineage (GTDB taxonomy): Bacteria > Bacillota > Clostridia > Lutisporales > Lutisporaceae > BRH-c25. The sequence goes on from CAZNMO010000040.1 coordinate 498, forward strand.
TCTTAGATGGGCATTTTCACAAAAAAGCATTTTCCTTATCACTGGTCTCGTAAATAACTCAAACCCCACAAAACTAGCAGAAGGATTCCCAGAAAGTCCGAACAGAAATTTTTCTTTAATAATAGCAACAGTTGTCACGCTGCCAGGACGCATGGCTACTTTATTAAATAACACCTCTCCATTTAATGTCTTATATACCTCTGGCATTAAATCATAATCACCGACCGAAACACCTCCAGTTGTTATCAATATATCGACATTTTTAAGTGCCGCATCTACTGCATTCGTACAAGTATCTAAAACATCTGGTAATTTTCCTAAATAGACTGGTTCTCCGCCGGCTCTCCTAATTTGAGAGGCAATCATAAAAGAGTTACTATTTCTGATCTTTCCTTCTTGTAAAGGTTCATCCACATCAAGAAGTTCAGAGCCCGTAACATATATACCTATTTTGGGCTTCACCGCAACCCGAACCTTCGAATATCCAAAAGTAGCAAGCACAGCCATCACACCTGGATTAATTATCGTTCCTTTTTTTAGGATCACTTCTCCTTTTATTGCCTCTTCACCCTGATAGGCAATATGATCCCCTTTGTTCACCTTTTGCTTGATGATGATAGATCTTTCCCCGTTTTTTTCGACTTCTTCCACTGCTTCTAGCATAATAATTCCATCACAGCCTTTTGGAACCATCGCACCGGTCATGATTCTAGTGGTTTCAAAAGGGCCTATTTCCCTTGTAGCCACCATCCCTGCACCAAGCTCTTCTATTACCTTTAGAAAAATGGGCTGATCGAGTGAAGCATCCACGGTATCCACTGGTCGTAAGGCATAGCCATCAAATCTTGAGCGTGTGAATAATGGAACATCATTAGTGGCAAAGATATCCTCTCCGAGAAAACGTTGATCACATTTTGAAATAGGAATCTCCTCCGTTTTTCCTTCCATGATATGTTCCATTATTTGTTTTACCGCTTGATTAATTTGTAATGGTGTTCTTTTTTCCAACATGCGTATTCACCTCATAGTTAGGCTAGCTGCTAAATGGATTTATTTCATCAAATAGAAGCTTTCCAACGTATTTCATGTTTCAGTATGGTTTCAATCTTCATTGATTTACAGTTGAGATAGGTTTCTCAAAAAAAATGACCCTCGTTTGGATGATGACAAACAAGGGCCCTAATGATTACAGAACATGGTTCTCCTTTCCAAACACGCGGAGGCATGTGTGTTTATTTCCATAACCAAAACGGCACAATTACCATGCAAATATTTTAGTTTTAGAGGCTCGGAGAAGTTTTGTTGTAAAATCTATTAAATACTTTCACGTTATTTCTTAATTCCTTCATCGTTAAAAACTTCGACGATGTCTTTTTTTACCGAACCAATTTCCTTTTTTACTTCAAATACAACGCGACCTATATTCTTGGCAATCTTGGGTAACTCTTCCGGCCCAAATAGCACCAGAACGAACAAGGCAATAAATATTAGTTCACTGAATCCCATTTTCATCCCTCCAACGAGGTTTTTAAAACCTTTTGCCTATTTCTTACTATTAAATAGGACATCCAAATGGATACTTCATAAAGCAGATAAAAAGGGGCAGCCATCAAAAGTTGGGATGGAATATCCGGTGTGGGTGAAATGATAAACACCAGAATGACAATTAAAAGCAGAGCATATTTTCTCTTTTTCGCAAGCCATTGCGGAGTAAGTATTTTTAGCCAAACGGCTATCAGCACTACTACCGGCAACTCAAAGCCTAAACCAAAGCTTAACAAAAGTTTAAGGAGAAGGTTAAGGTACGAACTTTGAGAAACCAGCGGTTGATACTGTACTCCGCTGTTTATAAGCAAAAGAAACCTGATAGCTATTGGCAGAACTACATAGAAAGCAAATACTGCCCCAGCTAGAAACAGTATGGTAGAAAAAGGAACTAAACTATAAAAGAATTTTCGCTCCTTTTTTTTCAAAGCCGGGAAAATAAAACTCCAAACCTGCCAGGCAACTACCGGCAGCGCAATTAAGATTCCAGCCATTAACGACACCTTTAGTTTAACTGTTATCGGCTCAGTAATTGAAGTTGTGACAAACTTAACTGGCTCAAGGCCTACTACAGGATGTGTTAAAAATTTAAACAGAGGTACATAAATAAACCATCCGATGATTACTCCAACCGCAATCGCATAAGCAGAAATCATTAACATCTTTCGGAATTCAAGTAAGTGCCGAATTATTGACATACGTTTTTCGGATTTCATAACAACCTCCCACTAAACTCGTATACTTTTTAGAGATTGCACCTCAAGCATTAGTAAACTAATCCACCTATTTTTGCTTTATTTCTCATCGGTCTGTTTAGTACCCTCTTCAATTGAAGTGTTTGCACCCTCCTTGAACGCTCTAATTCCGCTTCCCAAAGAGCGGCCCACTTCCGGCAATTTTCCTGGGCCAAAAAGAATCAATACGACTGCCAAAACGATAATACCAGTTGTCGGAGTAATAAAACCCAAAGTAAACATTGTAACTTCCTCCCAAAATAGATTATTTGACTTTGTGAATTTAGATATTAGCTTTGGTTCAGATATTCTTGTTATTGACAGAGAAACTTTAATAAACTCCAGTTTGACCCTGATGTGGCCAGGGTTCCCAGACTCATCCCTGTAACTAACACTGGTTGAAGACGAACTATTACTCTTGATTATGAATTATCAGGATTCTTCTTTTTCTCCAAAGACTCAGCAGCAGCATTGGAATCCCAGGTGACTTCCTGCTTAAATTCCTTGATTCCTCTTCCTATTCCCTTCCCTACTTGAGGAAGTTTTCCCGGACCGAAAATAATTAAAGCAATTACTGCGAAAATACCCGCTACGGTCGGTGTAATCATACCTAATGTCAACATGCCCTTCACCCCACTACTTTTTTATTTTTTTGCTACTTCTTTATTTGGCTGGTTCAGCAGGAGCTTCTCCATGCACACCATCCGAATGGCATTTATTTATAAAGAAACAAAGACTTTTTAAGTACCACTAGCGGCAATTCAATGCACTTCATCCGAGTTCTGCCAACTACGGTACCGCCCAAGCTGGCAAGCAGTTCATCGACTCTTGTATCCAGACACGCATCAACAGATTTCCCTTTGAGTGATTCAAGCAGCACCTCCGCCGATGCGATGCATAATGAGCAACCATAGCCTTCATAACAAGCTGCATCCACGGTTCTCAAGCCATTATCAGATATTGAAACCGCTATTCTCAAGGTATCGCCACAAAGAGGATTATCGCCAGAAGCACTCATCACCTTGATGCCAGGCAACTCGCTGTATTCCTGAATAAATTCGCCAACATCTCCTCTGAATGCAGGGTTTCGATACCGCTCCATGATTTCAGGTTCCTTCACAGTAATACACCTCCTTTGCCAGCTGGACACCTTGCGCAAGCCTAGAAACTTCTTCTTTGGTCGAGTATATGCCGAAGCTTGCTCGGATGCTTGCCGGTATACCGAGTGCTTCATGCAACGGCATGGCGCAATGATGACCCGCGCGGAGTGCCACTCCCTTTTGCGACAAGGTTTCGGCAATATCATGTGGATGGACTCCGTCTAGAGTGAACGACACGATAGATGTTCGTCTTTGCTCGCCCGTTCCACCCACGATACGGATGCCTCCAATTTTTGAAAGCTGTTCTTGTGCTAGACAGCAAAGACCTCGTCCGTGTTCTGCTATGGCCTCTATGCCGATGTTGCTGATGAAGTTGCACGCTGCGGCGAAACCGATGGCACCGGTGATATTGGGTGTACCTGCTTCAAAACATGCTGGGGATTTGGCTAATTGGAAGCCCCGCGTACTTACACGCTCGATCATGCCTCCTCCGCCCTGCAGGGGATGCATCCCATCGAGACAATGCGGAGCCACCCATAAAAGTCCGATCCCAAACGGGCCATACATCTTATGTGCTGACACAGCAGCAAAGTCAATTCCAGCAGCAGAGAAGTTAAGCGGAATATGGCCCGCGGATTGTGCACAGTCTGCAATGACTACTGCGTTTGCCTCGTGTGCTTCCCGCGCCAACAGGGAAATATCATTTTCCAAGCCTGTCACATTCGATACATGAGTAAGTGATACAGCTTTAGGTTTTTGATTGAGCAAGGAATGCCAACTCTTCCGATCAATGAGACCGCACTCGTCAAGCTCGATGAACTCAAGCTTGATACCTATACGTTGCGAAAGCATCTGCCATGGTACGATATTGGCATGATGACCTCCTTTATCGACCAGTACAACATCTCCTTCTTTAAGATGCGAAGCACCCCACCCAAGAATTGCCAAATTAAGCGATTCGGTTGCTCCATGGGTAAAGATTGCACCCGCGCTGGAAACGCCGAAGAATCCAGCTACTACCTCTCGTGCTTGTTCGTATGCATCACTCGATTTTTCTGCGAGTGAATAGATTCCCCGGTGGATATTTGCCCGACTCTCCTTTTCATAACGTTCCTGTGCTAGAAGTACACAATCGGGAATTTGTGTTGTTGCAGCGGAGTCTAAATAGGCAAACCCCGGCTCCCTATGCTCAGCTTCCTGCAATAAAGGAAAGCAATCGCGCACCCCATACCGCAGCAGCCATTCCCTCTCTACCTTAACGAAAGCGGCTTTATCATCGATATCGTTAAACAAAGACGGTTCGTCTTGTTCAACAGTGTGCACTACAAATCGCGAGAAAAGCTGTCGCGCCCCCTGCTCACCCTCAAGCATCATCAGATCAGGAAATAACTTGGCGTCAAACAAGGCTGGATTACCCTTGATGCCGTTCAATGAAGAAACTACGATTTGTTCACCATGATGTTGATAGTAGTCAATAAGGTTGTTAATGTGATGCTCATTGACAAACGGTTGATCGGCGACCATAATAATAGCCGCGTCACAGTCAGCAAGCTCTCTTATACCACAAGCAATTGAAGAACCTTGCCCATCTTGCCATGAATCATTGAACAGGATACGGAGTGTAAGATCATCTATACAAGCAGCTACACGAGGTGCTTCGCTGCCTACAACAACCGTTACCGATTCTGCCTTGGAGGAAAGTGCTGACTGCACACTCCTACGGACAATGCTCATTCCGCCAAGCTCCAATAAGAGCTTCTGTGAGCCCATCCGTGTTGAACCTCCTGCAGCGAGTACGACGATTCCGATTCTGGTTTGACGTTTTTTGCTTGTACCCATCCAAACTCCTCCTGCACTACTCGACCTTGTTTTTCTCGCTACTTCTTGTTTGAAAACAGTTTCCTTTTTACTACGAATCAGGCTTAGTTTTACTAGCGGATTCTAGCATTGTCCTCGTAGGAAGAACTCCTCCTGAACGAACCATGGTAATCTCAGCCATGATTGCCAGTGCGATTTCAGCTGGTTCTCTTCCATGAAGATCCAACCCAATAGGACCAAAAATTCGTCCGATCTCCTTATCGCTAAGACCTTCTTCAACCAATTGTCGATAGCGAGCAAACTGAGTTGTAATCCTACCCAAAGATCCGATATAGAACGCAGGCGATTCGAGCGCAGCTACAAGTGCTGGTACATCGATCTTCGGGTCATGTGTCAAGGCACACAACGCTGTCGAAGAATCTAATACCAGATTCTTAAATGCCTCCTGAGGCCAGGCGTGCATCAACTCGTCAACAAAAGGAAAGCGCTCGTGTGTGGAGAAAACACCTCGGGGATCGATAACCACCGTTCTGTATCCAAGCATCTTTGCCATTTGTGCCAAATGTATCGAGATGTGAACCCCACCTACACAGATCAGCTTGGGCTTTGGCATGACCCGACTAAAAAAGAAATCATACCCGTCACAAACGACATGGCCCGTAAGCTCTGTACGATTGCGGTTACTAATTTCGGCTGCCACATTAGAAATGGAAGCAGCAAGGGAACCAGCTATAGCTTTGTCTTTGGGGATAAGCAATTGCCAAGAGTTCTTCTCAGAGACTGGCATCGCAATAACCTCATATTGTATACTTTCATCCATAGTATTTTGGGGAAGGATCAGAAAGCTAGTCCCTATTGCTTCGGAATCAGGTCCTTCAGCTAAACTTACACGCACATATTCCCTGTCAGCACTTAACTCTGCGCATTCTGCAGCGAATAATACCGGATTGAGCTTAGTGACCAAGACTTCGATGCTCCCACCACACGAAAGGCCGACTTCGTGGGCACGGTTGGTGGACGCATGGAATTTCTCCATACGTCCTCTTCCGTCTTCCAAACAGTCAAGGGCCGCCTGAATTACTCTTCCCTCTACACACCCACCGGAAACTGATCCCGCAATACTCCCTTCAGCAGAGATGGCCATGACAGAACCAGGCACCCTAGGAGATGAGCCCCATGCCTTAGTGACTTGCGAAATGGCAACGTCGAATCCCTCGGCAATCCACCTTGATATATCATTTTGAATCTCTCGCATAAATTAATAGTCGCACCCCTTTCTTAAATTCCATTCGGGAATCGAGAAGAAAGCAAGGCGCGAATGACTACAAATTCGTCTTCATTTTGCCTACAGCTTTCTACTCACTTTATGACAAGTTGTACAGTCCGCTTCCTTAAGCTTTGCCGATGCGTGGCCTGGAGGTAACTGTGGAGGCAGCAGCTTTACTTTCAGATTCACCTCGGTACCAGCCTCAGCGACACTGTGGCAGCTCAAACATCTGGTTCCGTAGTTGTGTTCGACAGCGGGTGCCTGTAGATCAATTCCATACGTAGCAGTAGTTGCACCTTTAGAGAAATCAGTGATTCCTTCAAGAGGCTGTAGGTTCTTGGAAACTACTTCAGTAACAGCACCGCCTGCAATACGTTCCTGCTGCAATTTTTCCTCCTCAGAGCCTGCAATCGATTTTCCAGCCTCGGCCTTAGCCTCAGCAACCGGATCAAAAGCTTTGAGTGTCTCTCTTACAGCGGTGTCATTGCCTGCAACAGAAGTTTTATTTTTCTCCTGTGCGCAGGCGGCCAAGGTCAGTACCATTAGAACAAACGCTATGCAGAACCCAATTGTACGTGTTTTTGATTTAATGAAATCAGACATAAGTCTCTCCTTTCAATACAATTATTTTACTAATAGGTCAGCGATCTTTTTGAGACTTGATGAATCGAATCCTAACATTTTTCTTTCCACAGGAGCCACAGTACTGTCTTGAAGCAAGCCTTCAGGAAACTTCCCCTTCTCATCAAAGGTTAAAACCTGAACTGGCCGCTTGGAACGGACTGAATTGATTCGTTCGACGAATAATGAAACGAATGAAGGCTGTTCCATCTCGTTTGGAAGCAAGAACTCACACATAAGATCGCTTGGCAACATAAACAGCTTGTCTCGGTCGGCGATGATCGGAACCTTGTCTACGCTGTCAATCTTATAAAGCAGAAGTACGCGATGTGCAATAAGATCGGCGGTGTTGCCCCCTGCTGAATTATCGCGTCGGCGTGTTATCTTTTCCCCATAGAAATCAAGTCCGGTTGCAGCCTCGCTTTTCATCGCAAATATACGTCCATCCTGTGTCTGGAAAACCGCTTCGGGCATGCGGCGTTCAGGGGAGTTAATCTGTTCCCCCGCCTTGATAAAGTCGATTGGAACCGCCTGCACTTCCACCGTATCCGGTGAATAGACTCCATAAAACTTGATAGGCTTGAGGGCGGCTATGATTCCGTAATACGCCCAAGCCTCATAGGCGTTACGGAACAAATCCTCACAAAACGGAATAACGGATCTAGTTGCCTGAATTTCCATCTCTTCCGGAGTAAATCCTTGTTGCAAACCGTCGAGTACTATACCAAATGCTGGTTTGGCTAGGGTTGCTTCTGGGTCAGCAATAAGATTTTCAAGTGTAGAGGCAAGCCTGAATTCCTTGAGGCCGCTCATCTTGATAAGTTCGCTGCGCACTTGAGCGCATCGGCGGACTCCCCCTAACACCTTACCTTTACGATTGCCTAATGTTTTTGCAGCAAGTGCCAGTTGAACTTCAGAGACCAGACCGTAAAATTCACTTCGCAAATCCGGCGGAACAGTAAGACTTCGCCGAGTAACAACCAGTTCAGGATGAGCAGCCACGTAGCCTAGCAACGCCTCAAATGCCTCAGTCCAATTTTGCGTGTTAGCAGTAGTATTCATAGTAAAATTTCTCCAATGCTAAAAAAACTAATCACGAAGTCCAAGCAAGGTGCGTTTGACCAATGTGCGGGCAATTTCAACCTTGTAGGCATTGTGAGCAAGCGGTTTGCAATTTTCTACTGCGGCATCACCGGCTTCAGCAGCGGCTTGTTTAGTAACTCCTTTTGAAACTTTTTCCTCCGCAGCAGGTACACGAATTGGAGCAGGATACACGCCACCCAATACAACCCGTATCGAACCGTCAGATGCATAGGCCGCAGCGCAGTTCGCGACAGGAAAATCGATGGATTTGCGGAGGGCAAATTTTTGGAATGAGCTTCCCTTCGTCTTTGGAACCTTTATCTCTGTTACGACCTCACTGTCCTTCAACACATTGGAGCGTACTCCTTTTGCCTCAAAGAATTTTTCAGCAGGAATCTCACGATCTGTTGTCACAATGGTCGCACCCAAGGCAATGAGTGCCGGCGCTGTGTCATGCGGACTTGCGGCATAACAGCCATGTTGATTGCCATAGATCGAATGATAACGATTGTCACCAATTCGAGCGGCACAGTAGTTGCCACCCTTACGCAGGCACTTAAACCTCATATCGGGAGCGCGGAAGTACCAGCAGCGGTGCATCTGACAGATATTACCACCAATGGTGCCCATATGACGAATTGTAGGCGAAGCGGTCCGGGCACATGCAGTTGCAAGTGCTTCACAGTTCTTCTGAACGGCCTTATTGTCGGCTATATCAGAAAGCTTAGCTAGTGCTCCAATAGTGATTGTGTCTTTTTCTTCCTTGATTTCATCCATACCCTTAATTGTCTTCAAATCAATGATCAATGATGGATAGGCAGGCAAAATTTCATCTTTTAAAGTACCGAGCAAGTCGATACCGCCGGCAATAAACATAGCATTTCCTTTTGATGCATTCGATGCCGCCTCCTTCGCCGAGGATACTTGCATGTGGGTAAAATGTTTCATTGTCTTTTATACCTCCTTAAGAACTCTTGCCCATAGCAGCAAGAATCTTGTCTGGTGTGTACGGAACCTGTGGAATGAACTTTCCAATGGCATTTTGAATGGCTAGTCCTACTAGCCCTGGATCAGCATGCGAATGGGCGACTCCTGTCGAGCCATAGGCACCTCCACCACAACGAGTTTCTACGGGAACCGTATTGATAACAGGTTGGTCGAGCGCCGTGGGAACTTGATACTCATATATATTCCCATTCAGAAGGACACCCGTCTCCTTATCCCAAATGATCTCTTCACGCAAAGCTCGGCCTGAGGCCATCGTGAGTGCGTTTTCCAACTGACCACAACCAGAGGAAGGACGAATAAGCTTTCCAAAGTCGTGGGCTGAGCAATAATCCAGAATCTCAACAAGTCCGGTCTCAGGGTCAACCGCAACTTCACAAAAGTCAACATTCATCGTACGTATATTGTCATTTTGCCAAGGTACTTTCGGTTTGCCGCAATATCCAACCGCGAGTTGTCCAATATCATGAAGGGGTACCTTTTTGGAAGGGTCAGCCTTAAGCGTAAACATAGAATCAACGATATCGACTTGGTCAGGAGTAGTACCTAATAGAGCTGCTCCCGTTGCGAGCATCTGCTGCTTCAATAGATTTGCTGCTTCTTTGGCTGCCCACGTTGCGGTTGATCCACGATCTGTAGCATCACCCTGGTTCCAGTTTGGATAGTTGGCTGCGTAGTAAACGATGACATCCTCGAGTTTCATACCTATTTCTTCAGCGATAACGTATCTTACTCCTTCTGGCCAATAGGTTCCAATATACGCTTCGGCGTAAGGCATGTAAATCTTGCCATCAGGACCCATTCTCAAGTTGATGTTGTAGGAGATCATGCCCCATGTCTGTGACCAGGAGGTACGACATGCCACACCATGCAAACGGCCATCCTTGAGTGTTCTCTTCCCAGGGAGATGCCATTTCTTCTCCCACTTGAATTCCTTTTTACCGGCAGCCATGCAGGCCTCAAGCGAAGGTGCAGTCACTTTTATATTTTTCATAATGACATCAGAGATGTCCATTCCAAGCGTATCAGCAATCTTCGCAAAGGCCAGATTCACCGGCTCCCACATATCTTTGCCAGGGTCAGCTGTAGTGCATGCGCCATTAGTCACGTAATAGCCCATCTCAGAATAGATATTAGGGCAAGAAGTCGACTTGAAGGCCTGAGCATTGGCCGGAAGAACCAAATGTCCTTGCGTTTTGTCGCCATAACCGCCGCGAGCTCCGACCTGGTGGATGTTTTTAGACTGAACCGCTACGAGCGTACCATCATTCTTAAAACCTATGCGCACGGTAAAATAAGATTCCGGAACAGCTGCATCGAATGCTTGACGACGCGTAGAGACATACCGGACGGGAACTCCATCTAAACGCTTGGACAGATACGGAGCAAACTGGGCACCTCGCTTTTCAACGAAATCACAATAGCGTCCAGCCATGTACGGTGTAAGTGCGCGTAGCTTATCAAAACTAGATAAACCCAGACCATACTTAGCTGAGGCGATTGGACCGATAGTTGGAAAATGTGCGTTGTTTGTCACGTAACATATCTTTTCGCCATCAGGATTTCCCCAAGGATCATTATCCCAATAGGAGAAATAGGCCGGAGGCATTGGTCTCCACTGGGTCCACATCGGACGGCCGTATTCAATTACCTCAATATGATCAGCTTGTTTAAACCCTTCTTCGGCATTACCGATTTCCCATTTGACTGGTGCACCAAAGGTGTTTCCGGTCATATTGGATAACGGATTCATTTCCGGACGCAGGATGGGCGCACCAGGTTTTGCAGCCTCGCGACAATCCAAAATAAAAGGGAGTACTTCCCATTCCACTTTGATAAGATCAAGGGCCTTCTTGCAGACTTCCTCATTGATGGCTACAACGACTGCGCCACATTCATCACCTTCGAACTCAGCTTCATCCCCCAATAAAGGACTCTTTCCTAATGAGAAGTAAACTGGAACTTCTTCTGGCATAGCAGCTAGCTCTTTGTCCTTGTACGTTAAAACAAGCTTTACTCCTTCAAGCTTTTCGGCCTTTGAGATGTCAAGGCTTTTTATCTTGGCATGCCCATAAGGGCTTTTCAAAGCCATAGCTGTAAGAGTACCCTTTTTATATAAGTCGGTTGGATACTTGGCTGCTCCTGAAATCATGTCCCATGACTGACGGCCAGGATGATCCCATGTGCCGACAACCTTGAAATCCTTACGATCCTGGTTGATTCCTTCCGGAACCCATACGCTGGTTCCACCCATTATTTTTTACCTCCTTTACTTGCAGCGGCAGCTCTAACTGCTGGAGCAGCTTCTTGGATAGCCTTGACGTGCCGAGCATACGTACCGCAACGACAGATATTTCCCGAAAGCTCGGTACGGATCTGCTCCTCAGATGGTTTTGGGTACTTTGTTAGGATGTATTTCGCAACGGTGAATTGTCCAGGTGTGCAGTAGCCACATTGCTGGGCATCGTGCTTTGCGTACGCCTCTACTAGAGGACGATACGTTGGGTCTGCAGCAATACCTTCTGATGTTTCAATTTTTTTATCCACACATTCAACTGCAAGTGTCGAACATGAAAGCGCTGGTATCCCATCAATGAGTACTGTACAGGAACCGCATCCGCCACGGTCGCACATCTCCTTCGCATTTCCGGTGAGCTCCACCGCACGAAGTAAGGTCTCCCGCAATGTCCAGTGTGGCTCTACCTGTACCTTAAACTCGACTCCGTTGATGTTGAGCACAGCAGCCTGTGGTATTGCAGCATCAGGATGCTTTTCCTTGAAGTGCTTTACAAGCGAGTCATAATCTGCTGCATTTACCCCACAAATCGGGCATGTGTATACAAAATTGGTTACCGTTAGTGCTGTTCCATTTTCAGATGAACAGCCGCTGAGAATGGAACCGATACCAAGAGCGGAAGCTGCCACTCCGGCTATTCCGGCAGCACCTCCTGCAATGAGAAAACCACGACGTGAAACCTCATGCGTCATATGTTCTCCCCCTTTCTTCACCTAATCTGCTTTTTCCTAAAATTCGATTTTGACCAGTCTCTTTCTGGGCCAATTCTTCAAACTGTTTTCGGTTCAATTCACGTATGATTTCCATTGACCCAAAATCCCTTTCAATTTTCATGGTTGTCCATTCCTTTCATTTCTACTTTCGTTCGATGGACTTGGCCAGCCTGTGACCATGTCCCCAACGTCAGTCCCTAGCGGCAAACGCACAAAGGTCTCCTTTGCATGCAGGTTTTTATTTCTTGTAACCTGTTCCATAAACCTTATTTCGTTTTCCAATACGAAGGCAGGTCTTTTAACTGATCAATCGTATGGCAGTTTGAGCAAAGTACTTTCGATGGACGGTGACTACTGTGACACGTGGTGCAGTTCAAATCCCCATGTTTAGAGTCATGCGGGTTAAAATCACCAAATTTTGTTTTCGTTTTTACACTTTCAAAATCTTTTTTATGGCATTTAAGGCAGAATTCTTTCGGGAATTCTCTCTTGTCCAAAGGGGTTTTGTAGTTCCCGGTTATATACTTAACCCCTTCATCAGCCTGGACTTTAATTGAGGCTTCATGACAACCATGGCATTTAACCCCTTTAGCAGCATGCTTATTGGCCAGAAGGTCACTGTTTTTAAAGGAATCATAATATGGCTGCATATTATGACAGAGCGTACAAAACTTCGGATTATCACTGGCTTTTTCAACACCTGCCATTCCTACGACACCAAGGACCACCAGTGCAATAAAAACAATCAGTAACACCTTTAATCTCAAAAACCTTTCTCGAAAACTTTTTCTTTTTGGTTTGTCTTCTTCCATATTGACCTCCATACTTATTAAATCTCTTATCTAGCACCATGGCCGGTTAATCTTGTCCGACCTCATAAGGCAATTCATTAAAATCCACTTACCTCCCTTTCTTTAGCTTTCATCAAAGCATGATACGTGGTCTGCATTCCTCAAGGACCTGCATTCCTCCAAACAAATGAGCACTGAACAAGCCAATTCCTTGCAGATTGCCTACTCTTCAAAGAAAAACCCCCTTCTGCACCTGACATTTGTTCACTCCTCCCTTCACATCATTCTTTCGGACATATTTTATATTTGTAATACTTTATTAAATCAACAATAGTTTTACGCATATATCTAATACGCACCAACACATAATACATATTTTATAGTTTTTATTATTTTAATTAGGACATATTTTATATAATTTATATCTAAACATTATCTCGGAACTCGTTATATTGCAATACTATCCTCCAAAAAATCTTCCGTTCTCAGTATTTTCATGACAAAAAATATACACAATTTACATCGTGCATTGCAGACTGTAGACAAATGTTAAAACAAGGGAACTCTAAGGGATCCTTTTAAAGCAAAAAACAAAAGGCATCCGAAAAGGATGCCTTTTGTCAACAAACCGGAATACACAATTTGTATTGTGTATTAATCAAAAAAAAGTATAATAAACATAGTTGGACATTTTTTTTATTTTTTATACCATAACATAACAAATGGAGTTTTTCTGATGACCCTTACTGAAAATCTATTCAACAATAGTAACTACTGGTCTGAAATTGACGGACCCCATCTCATTGAAGTAAAGGCTGATAAATTTGTTGGTTTTCGTTCGCTTAAGGAACATAACTTCTTCGAACTGCTTTTATTTCTGTCCGGAGAAGGAACAATCGAAATTAATGGGATTTCCTATGATATCTCCGCCGGAACTTTTTGTTTTTTAACACCTTTCCACTTATCGAAGCTTACAGTTAAAGGGAAATTACCCCTAAAATATTTGGGGTGTAGATTTGACTGGAGTTATATTGCCAAGGAACGTGTTTACCCCATACCTCAAATCAAAGAAATTAACGACTTTTTAACACTAAAACCTTACGTACATTGCAACTCAGATGAATTCGCGCTTGTGCTAGGAACTTTCGAACAATTGTACAATGAATATCGACAACAGCAAGATAATCTCGCTTCACTATTTATCAAGATTTACGTTATGTCATTATGTCGTTTGCATTCGTACTTATCAAATAAGTATGATAAATCTTACGAAACAGCAAGTTCAATTATCCAACTATCGGAGGATTCTCACATATGAAATTAGCTCCTTACTACTTTGGACCGAAGAACACTCAAATCACGCCTTTTGGTCCTCATGAAATTAACGTGTTATTAGATACATTAGATACCACCGTCACCTCACATCGACACGATTTCATTGAGCTTCTCTTTTTTATTTCCGGACATGGAACACACATAATAAACGGTATCTCTTATCCTATTCAGCCAGGTTCATTTTCGCTTATTATGCCTTATCATGTGCACGAACATAAATCTGAAAGTGAAATACCAGTAATATTTTACCGATGTAGTTTTGATATTGGATTACTGCTAAGAAATATTGACACTACCGAAAATTATAACGAAATTATTCAGTTGCTTTCTTCTTCTCCTCCATCTATTCAATGTACAGAAACAGAACAGGTAACGATAGAAAATATCTTCCGTTCCTTAATTCGCAATAGGGAAGATGATGAGTTTAAACTTTCAATGTCCAGATACGAAGCTTTTCATTTATTTCTGCAATATTTAAGACTTCAATCTAACCATAAATCAGAACAGCAAACTGAAGCAGAAGTATGGCATGCCATTAAGTATATTTATCAAAATGCATGTGAAAACATAACATTAAAGTCTACTTCAGATCAGCTAAAGGTTAACTCCAAATTGCTAAACTTAGAGATTATCGCAGCACTCGGTGTGTCTTTTACTGGTCTATTAAACGAAATACGTATACGCAATGCATGCTCACTATTGCTTGCCTTCCCGGAATTATCGGTATCGTATATTTCTAAGAATGTTGGTTTTAAAGCGCACACAACTTTTTTTCGCATCTTTAAAGAGTTTTGGAATATGACGCCTGACGAATTTCGTCATAAATACCTTTTCCGATCAATTAAAACAAACACCCAGAATATACCTTCTGCTTTAAGAGGTGATCTTCTTCAATACATATCTTTTAAATATACAAAAGACCTGAAAACAAATTGGTTAGCGAAGCGGTTTAATGTAAATGAGCAAAAATTGAATCAGGAATTCACGATGTATTTAGGAATGTCTTTTCCCGACTACATATCAATGTTAAGAACAACCAAAGCGCGTTCATTGCTTAGTGGTACAAATACTCCGACGAGTATTATTGCAGAGGACCTTGGGTTTAATTCACTACGAACTTTTATCAGAGC
>CAZNMO010000040.1:15945-26551 GCA_964574195.1 uncultured Clostridiaceae bacterium
AAAAGCATGTAGGCATGACGCCCAATGCATATAGATCAAAAACTAATGAAACGGGTTGAAAATAGGATCTTAATAACATTTGTACAGAGATAACGCTCCCGTTAAACGGGTTACCAGTTCAAACCTGATTGGTTTATAAAAAGAAAACCATACGTTTGGCATATGGTTCTGGGAGGCTTTTAGCGTCGTATCAAAAAAGCCCCTCTCGGTGTTAGAATAAAGCAAGGTTCTCTAACCAAATTTCTAACCGGGGGGACTTTTATGTCATCTGACGTTAACAATTTAGCACATACAAAATGGAATGGATGAGACAAATGCACACAATATTGCAGCAACCTTATAACCCGCATAGCTGATTGAGAATATTTTTTCCGGCCAATTCTAAACCTGCTTTTGCATACTATTTTAGGAACTCCGCATCTTCCTCGATTAGCAATAGATTTTTAGCTAATTTCACAACTAGGTTTCTACTGAACAACTGGAAATCCTTTATTTGCCCAGCCAGAACCGCTTGTAACTGACGTACCCATACCAGAGTTCAAAGATACCGCATCATAACCTAATAATCTAAGAATTGCAATTGTCTGACCCGCTGTTTGACCTGTATAGCAATAGACAATAATTTTTTTATCTTTCGGAAGTTGACCAAAGGATTCTTGCATTCCCTTCGCAAATGGAATATTAATAGCCCCTGAGATATGACCTTCGGCAAAGTCTGCCGCACTTCTTACATCCAAGAACATAACGCCTGAATCTTTAGCTTCCACTGCTTTTTTCGCATCATCTTCACTTATTTTATAGTTGGCATAAGTTGTTCCGTTAAGTTCAACCATTTTTGTAAAGTAACTGCTAATAGCTACCTTAATTTCCGGTTCTATCTTTGTTTTGGCTTCCGGAACTGCATTAGTAGTGGTTTCAGTTACACCGTCCACTACACTTTCTACTTTAGATACACCGACATTACTGCAGGTGCCCGGTTTCTTTTCCCACTTTAAATCTACTACTTTAGATATGCCGAGATTCCAGCCTAAGTTAACCGCTTTAGCATTAAAACCAGCTACATTTAAGAGTGCAACCGTTTGACTTGCTGTTTGGCCTGTGTAGCAATATACCATAATCGCTTTATCTTTCGGCAAGTTGCTCAGATTTTGAGCAATCGATGCTCCCCAAGGAATGTTCACAGATCCCTTAATATGACCTTTTTCATAATCTTCAGCCGTTCTGATATCCATAATAAACATAGATTCATTGGCTTTGACCTTATCTAGGAAGTCCTTTTCTGAGATTTTGTAACTATCAGAAGGGATGTTAGTAAAGTAAGCGTTCGTGGCATCAGCAACAATCTTATTTGCTGATGTCTGGTTAGTCACCGAAGGCTGGTTAGTTGCCGGAGTGCTGGACGTAAAAGAACAACCGGTAACCGCTAAAATTAAACAAAGAAGCAGTGTCAGCGATAACATTTTGTACCATATCATAAAATTAAAACCCCTAACATTATTTTGTGTATTAGATATATTAATGCAACACCAGTGAGATAGGATAAGAATAACAATTTTCTAATATGACAAATTATATATATTTTATATCAATTATCATCTTTCTTTTTTTATTTAAAATAGCAAAATTTCCTTTAAAAAATATAAACATTCGTTTTCACAAAACATAATCTTAGTTTTCATAGGACATTTTTTATATTTATTATATTACTATTTTTTATATTTCAATAGAGCTACTTATCTGTGTTCTGAAAAATAATTTAATTTTAAGTTTACACACGATGCAAGGCAAAACAAAAGATCACATGATTTCATGTGATCTTTTACAAAAAAATTGCTTGTTCAATAACCTTAGTCTACTCTACACTCTATTGCGATTAAGTCTTAGGTTCTGTCGGAGTATTAATGCCTTTCCGATCTTTAAAAATAATTGCAAAAACAATCATTAGTGCACCAAAAATAACAGGTATTTTGAATATATTCATAAAACCGTTATTCATTACAAAACTGTAGATTGCATTTGCAATTGCAGTAGAAAGAATTTGGCCAAAACTTATAAAGGCTACACCTGAAGAAATTAACTTTTTATCCAATACAGAATTAGAATAAGTATAGGGGGCAACCTGCTGAATGGACTGACCAACACCGAAAATACTCATTGTAATCAGGATAAACCAAAAAGGTGTTTGTTCTGTAAACATCCCAGTTAAAATTCCACCAATGATCGTAAAGAGGCCAAAGACAACAGCGATTCCTTTGTATTTATTCGTTTTAGCTATATATCCGCCAACAATGGATGCCCCCATCAGACCAACTATTAACGAAGGCATGACAAGTAGACCACTCATAGTTGCATTAGTATGCAGAATACAAATTGCATAGGTTGGCAAGTAATTCCCCATCGCACTAGCAATTGCGAAGCAGGCACCCATACCAAATATTTTCATATAATTTTTATTTTTCAAAATGACACTTGGAAAAATTGGATCGATTGCCTTCCTTTCGGTACTGATCAAGCCATACAAACCTAGAAAAAAAATGGCACCCAATAAATAAATAGGCAGCGAATTCCAGGCAAAGATGGAATCTCCTGTTGATAAAGCTAGGCTTAAAGATCCAAACGTAATTGCAGTAAACAACACTCCCATACCATCCAATTTAACACCGGCCTGCTTTTTTTGTATATTTGGCAAAAAGAAAGCAATAAAAATCCAGGCTAGCATTACAATAGGAACTAACAAATAAAAAACAGCCCGCCAATTCAAATTATCGATTAAAAAACCGCAGAGAGGACCGGAAATCAACATGGCAACCATACCGACAGATTGCATATAGCCTATCATTTTAGGACTTGTATCTTCATCATAAATATCTGTTACCATTACAAAAATATTTGCAAAGAATAAACCCCAAGTCATCCCCATAAAAGCACGACCTGCCATAAACAAAAAAATGGAAGAGGCAAATGTACACAATATGGCAGCAACAATATAGCCTGCAGAACTGATTAAAAATAATTTTTTTCGACCAATTTTATCTCCTAACTTACCTGCAAGCGGTAAAGTACAACAGCGAAATAGGTTTTCAACAGTAAAAATCAGCCCCAATATTTCCCTGCCACCCAAATCAGCTACAGCACCTGCGACAAACACACTAGATCCTGCAATCATAAAGTAAGAAGCAAATGTTGATAACAATAATCCTATAAAAGATCCAACTTTTTGTTTATTGGCTACAGCAGAATTCATCTAAATCCCACCCTAAAATATTCTCCGTAATTAAACGATCAACACTGTAATAATTGACATCAGGACAATGAGAAATTTATTCGGACTCGGTTCCCTCTTGAATATTTTTAAAAGATAACCACTAATACTATTCTTTATACAGGTTGCTAGTAATGGCTTATTATACAATTATGGCTGGAATAGGCTCTTTACAAAAAAATTCTGATGATATCTGGCATGGGGAGAAAAATCCCAATGTTTCTACGGAACGGCGAAACAAATTGGAAAACATTAATGCCTCTACTCTCTATATGTGAATTAATTCACAAATTTTCAGCCAACGATAACTATACAGCCTTTTTTACTGCTACAAACAACAAATTCGTTGTGAAAAATCTTCTTATGATAAGGTGGTACATTTTTTTACAAAGGGATAATTACCTTTTTATTTAAGAAATAGGATAAAAATAAAGCGTTTCCCAATGTGACAAATTATATATATTTTATACTGTTTATTCCCTACTTTATTTTGATTAAAGAAGCTTAATTTCCTTTGAATAATCTAAACATCCATTTTTGCAAAACAAACTCTTAGCTTTTAATATGACATTTTTCAAACCTTTTATACTATACTTTATAGCATATAACAGTGTTTTTGTAATTCAATAGGACTACTTGTCTGCAGTGTGACAAATAAAAAAATTTTATTCTCGCAAGAAAAGGTCACATTATAATACCTAGTTTATAATAAAATTGCTACTATCCGAACACAGGTAAATGGAGGATTTTTCATGTCTACATGAATCGATAGTTTGAAAACCATTGAACAGTTAAAAGAACAGGATATCCCAAAGTATATGGAAAAAGAAGAGCTCGCTTTATTTTTAGAAATAGCAGTTATACATGGTTTAGAGAATGGATTGCCCTGTTTTTATCAATCTTTCTTATACAGGCATGCGTGTAGGGGAACTGGTCGCACTCCAGTGGGGCGATATAGACTTTGTTAAACATAACATTCGTATCATCAAAACATCCTACAATCAAAAAAATAACACCGTTCAGTATTCGTTAGGCACACTGAAGACGAGACAACACAAATCATCTATCGTCATGCGACAAAAGAAATGAAGAAAAAGGCTTCTCACAAGTTTGGTCAACTCATGAGAAGCCTTCATTAATCCTTCAGATGTTTGCAAAATGTTAGCATTTTGTTAGCAAAACCTTTAAAAACCCTTATATATCAAGGGGTTGAGCAGTTATTACATCATGCCGCCCACAAGGTGAGAGGGTGTAATATCTTACACGTTATGTCTTGAAAGTGCGATATATCAACGTTTTTACATTTTCTAACTGTAACATCTTTAACGTAAAATTACGTTTTTTATTTCATTGCGTTAGCAAAATGTTAGCATATTGTTTATTATTTTTTTCAAAACCAATCCATTTTTGGACAAGTAAAGCGATGCTATTTTAGGCATCGCTTTTTGTGAAAAAGACAAACATTATTAAGCTGTATGTAACAAGTTCAACAGCTATCAATATTGATGTTTCACAAAAATTATTTGATGCACATCCATGTTTTGTCCGCTAATCGTCGGCTTTGCCTTTATTCTGCTTCTCTTGGTATTTAGATCAATCATTCTCCCATTAAAGCTGTACTCGGTTTTCTTCTGTCACTAACTGCCGAACTGGGATTTGTAGAGTAAGTTGTATTCTATACTTCTATTTGTAAGGTCTCCCCTAAATTAATGTCACCTTCTTGACGTTTTTGCTTTCTTTTATATACAACTTTTGAAACGAGTACACCTATTTCATAAATCAAGATTAATGGTATTGCTACTGAAATATGAGAGATAAACTCTGGAGGGGATATCATACTTGCAATAATCACCAAGATAAAATAGGCATATTTTCGAAATTTAGCAATTGCATAGGGATTAATTTGACTCTTTTTTAAAAAGAGAAAAATTGTAGTCTTTGGTATGTCCAATCAACTAAATATTTTATTAAACTAACATTAGCCTAATCCAATTTATCCGATTAGCCAACTATGTTTTATAAAAGTATTCGGAAAACAGACTAGATTTCCTTAATAATTAATTATCAAAAACCACTGTTATAATTACTTGGGGTCCCGTCCCGAAAGTACGGATTTACAACGCTAAGCAGCTTGTGATGTTAAAAATGAAAGATTTCACAACGATAAGACTTTTGAGACAAGTCATATGATACATCCGAACGCTTGATTTCATAAGAAATCGATCAAGTCTCAATAGATTAGACTCTATTGAGATAATTTTCATATCCCCTGATATAACAGCGTTTGAAACCTTACCATTGTAAATTGTCAAAATCCTGACGTTACCCCACTTTGTCTATTTAGCAGTTGAATAATTGCCATTGGATTCTATAATTGCCAAAAAATATGTCCAAAAGTATTACCAAATACTTTTACCACAATTTTAGAGTGCTCTTAGCTACTTTACTTTGCGGTCTACAGCAAGAACTCTGTCATCAGGCCAACAAGGGAATCCTGTCTCAAATAAATAAGCTGGAGGTGAACCTCTAGCTTATTTATTCTTACTTGGTAATTTTGGCTGTTTCATCAATATAATTGATAGCACCTTAAGTGAATGACTCGTGACTTATTGTTCATCATCTATATGATCTGCTCCCCATTTGCAAAGCTCTTGCAGAGCAGGGATGAGGGACTTGCCCCGCTCTGAAAGGTAGTACTCAACTTTAGGCGGTACTTGTGAGTATTCATGGCGTGTAATGAGCGAATCAGCCTCTAGCTCTTTTAATTGATTGCTAAGCATTTTGTGAGTAATTCCTTGAAGCGCTCTTTTCAACTCACCGTAACGCATAATCTCTTCCTTCAATAGTAGGAATAAGATATGTAATTTCCATTTACCACTAATTAGCGATAAGGTATACACAAATGATTGATTATTGTCTTCTTTTTCATTTCTTGTTTTACTGTGAATCATGTAGTACTCTCCTTTTTGATAGTATCTTACTAAAAAGTGCATACTAGTCTTTTTTGATGTTTCTATTATACTATACATCATAACTGAACGGAGGTATTTTTAATTATGAAAGATTTCAGTCCACGTGCTTTTGGTTATGGCTATCCCATGCCACTTTTGATGGTATCTACTTACGATGAGAACGGAACTGTCAATGTGATGAATTTGCACTGGTGCACGATGAATCACGGAGGATATATCAATTTGGGTGTTGGTACGAATAAAAAGACGCACGAGAATATCGAAAAAATGGGTGCCTTTACGGTTGCACTGGCCACTCAAAATCTCATGAAGGAAGCAGACTTTTTTGGCTCAGTGTCGGGGTATAGAGATTCAGATAAATTCGCAAAAACAGGTTTGAAGGCCACTAAGAGCAAATACGTTAATGCACCGATCATTGAAGAGAGTACTTTGGTAATCGAATGCGAACTCACAGAGATTGTAAGAGGTAATCATATCCATGCGATTGTCGGCAAGATGGTCAATGTAGCAGTAGATGAATCTGTCTTAAATGAAAGAGGAAAAATTGATGCCAAGAAGACAGGGATGTTGTTTTTTGATTCATTCAGCAATAGCTATTTCACTTTAGGAGATAAAGTTGGAAATGCTTGGAATGAAGGAAGAACATTTATGACTCTTAATCGTTAATTCTTATTTGTCAATGAAGTGTCCAACAAGAAAATAAACTAACAATTAAAATGAAAAGGAGAACGAATAATGGCAATTAAGCCTGTTGATTTAAAGAAAGCATACCGTTTATTACAAGTAGGTCCAACAACCATGATTTCTGCTAAACACGATGGGATAGAAAATGTAATGGCAGCCGCTTGGGTCGGTCTGGTGGGAAATAATAAAGTGATGGCATTTATCGGCAAACAAGCTTTCACACGTGAACTCGTTGAAAAGAGTGGTTATTATGTAATACAAGTTCCAACTGTTAAACAAATGGAAACTGTCTTGTATGTTGGTGAGCACAGCTCTAAAGAAGTAGACAATAAACTTGATAAGATCTCACTATTTTACCAAGAAGAGTTTGATTTACCACTAGTTAAAGGTTGCGCTGGCTGGCTAGTATGCAAGGTTCTCCCAAATTCTGAAAATGAACAAGAACATGATCTTTTCATGGGTGAAATTGTCGGTGCTTGGAGTGATGATCGAGTATTCAACAACGGACATTGGATTTTTGATGATGCTCCTGATGAATTGCGTACAATACACTATGTTGCTGGCGGTCAATTCTATGCTATTGGAAAAGGTACTAAATTTAATCACGGACCTGGTACAGACTAAATAAATCGGTAAAGAAAACTCTCACAGTCCCATTTTGTTTAGATGAAATGGCCAAAGAGAATAATATTAATTTTTTTCAAGTACTACAAGAAGCTCTGAAAAATCAGTTAGGTGTCCGTGATTTGTCTCAATACCAACAAGGGAATCCTGGCTCAATAAATAAGCTGGAGGTGAACCTCTAGCTTATTTATTTTTACAAGTCTTGCAAATGATGGTACAAAAAACTTTACAGCCTCTAGTACAATAAAAACAAAATTTTGGTGTATCCATACCATAGTTGGAACTAAAAAATTGGAGTAGCTCTACCGTAAACGTTAAGTAGCCCCCAAATACTACATGGGTGGTGTATTTCGGAACTATGTTTTGTTTGCTTCACTTTTTATCGGCACTCTGCATGCCGAGGGTAAATTAGATGACCACGGCAAGACTTTATCTATTTCTTTTTTATTCGTTAGATCCATATTAGGTAGCGTTTCAAACAAATAGCGAAGATAATGATAGGGACTCAAATCGTTCTCTTTTGCCGTTTCAACCACACTATACATGATGGCACTCCCTCTAGCACCTCGCGGAGTATTAGAAAACATCCAATTTTTTCTCCCAATCACAAACGGCTTAATGGAACGTTCACTTCTGTTGTTGTCGATTTCTAAATGTCCGTCGAATAAAAAAGCTTCAAGATGATTCCATTGATTCAAACAATAAGTGATGGCTTTTCCTAGCGCGCTTTTTGGTAGAACGAGATCTTTTTGTTCATAAAGCCATGCTGAAAAAAGGTCCAGAATGGGCCTGCTTTTTTCCAGTCGCTGCTCAAATCTCAGTTGCCTTCTTGATATGGTAAGTGGCACATTTGGATGTTGAGTTGGCCAGTCAAACTTTCCTTTTTCCAATCTGCGATACTACAACCAAAAACCATTATGTTCCCACACGAGAATCTTTAGTTTATCGCGTGAGCGATTGCAAAAGACAAATAAACAGGAAGAAAAGGGATCTAATTCAAACTCTTCCTTTACAATGGCTGCCAGTCCATCAATAGATTTACGTAAGTCTGTAGCCCCTTGTGCGATACATACCCTTTCAATGGCTGTTTCTGGTATCATAGCTGTTTTACCGTCTGCATCACTTGTAAAAGCACTTGTGGAGTAAAAGGTGCATCTATTTCAATTGTAGCTTCTTTAAAATGAATGCGGATGGTGGTATGTATTTTTTCTTCTATTGGAGGGATATTCACAGATACCCATTTTGTACGTTTACTTTCAGTTGGACTGTCAGCTTGAGGTGATAATTTCTTGAGCCAATAATATAGCCGATGAACCGGCAGGTTTTGTTTTTGACACCAAGCAGCTTTTGATAATCCACTTTCTTTAAAATCTTGGACGTGAGCTTCCCATTCTTTCTTTATAAGGCGTTTTTTCATAAAAAAACCTCCACATGTATGATGTAAGGAGATTATCTCATGAGCTATTTACAAGTAGTAGGTGGGGAATATTTGACGCTTACTTATAAAATAAAATAGATTTTTCCTTGGTAATGATGAACACTAAAATTCATAGTGGACTGCAGAAGGAAAAAATATCATCAAACTATACTATTTTTATATATTAAAGAAAGGTAGATTATTTCCTGGATAGACATTATCGTTCCAGTGATTGTTTATCTCTAGAAACTCAATTATACGCTTCTAGGAAAACGCAAAATTACTTACATTTCTTATTGTGTTAAAATAGAGACATCAATTGATTCGGAGGTAATCCATGAAAAGAAATAAGTTAGTTGTAGTAGGTGTAGGCCATGTTGGCTCTTATGTTCTTGCAGATGCCATGAAATTAGGACTTTTTGCGGAAATAGCTGTCATTGATACTGATAAGGATGTTGCTTATGGCGAAGCTCTAGACCAAGAACATGCAACCGCTCTTACCTATATGTCAAATACCACGGTCTATGCTGGGGATTATTCCGAATGTGCAAATGCAGATGTGATTATCTGTGCTGCTGGTCCCAGCGTTATAAAAAGTGATGAAGATACGATGCCGGACAGGGTACAATTAGCTGTTGTCAATTCAGAGGTCATTCGTGAAGTGATGACTGGAATTACTACATATACGAAAGACGCAATCATTATATTTATTACCAATCCGTTAGATACGATGGTGTACATAGCAGAAAATGAATTTGGTTATCCGAAGGGACGCATATTCGGAACCGGAACGATGCTTGATTCTGCACGTCTTCGTAAAATCATTGCGACTAATTATGACATCGATCCAAAAAGTGTAACAGGTTATATGATGGGCGAACACGGACATACAGCTTTCCCCGTATTAAGCCGCTTAAATGTGCAAGGGTTTGGTGAAAAAGAATTAGACCAAACTTTTCAAGGAAAAGAACCACTTAGTCGCGACGGTATTAAAAAACAAGTTGTACAAACAGCTTTTGATGTGTTAAATGGGAAAGGTTGGACGAATGCAGGTGTTGCCCAAGCGGCTGTTACACTAGCTAAGGCCGTTATGCTCGATGAGCGCAGTGTTTATCCGGTGTCCACAACATTACAGGGACAATATGGATTCGATGGGGATGTTGCATTAAGTATGCCTTGTGTCATTGGGAGAAATGGTGTAGAAAAACAATTAGAAGTTTCTCTCGACACCCAAGAACTTGAATGGCTCCATCAATCGGCGGAATATATTCAAGAAACGATGAAAGTGGCAAAGACAGGTAAGATTGATAATGTAACATTCTAGTTTGATGGTTACAACTTGCATTTCTATTTAGGCGAACAGGATTGTGCTGTTCGTCTTTTTATTAAAATTATTAGTTAAAAATATGTATCTCTACGTAACGCAGGAAATGAAAAAAAAGCTTCTCACAAGTTTGGTCAACTTATGAGAAGCCTCCGTTAATTTCCTGTATGTTAGCAAAATGTTAGCATAGAGTAAGTTTTATTCTATACTTCTATTTGTAAGGTCTCCTCTAAATCAATGTAACCTTTTAGACGTTTTTGCTTTCTTATATATACAACTTTTGAAACAAGTACACTTATTTCATAAATCAAGATTAATGGTAT
>CAZNMO010000041.1:0-25919 GCA_964574195.1 uncultured Clostridiaceae bacterium
ACTCTCATCCCTTGGCTTCGGCTTGGGAAGCTTCATTGGCAATCTGGGTGGAGGGATTATAGTGGAGAACTATGGAATATATCTCCTGTATAAGGTCTTGGCGGTATGCTGCGCATTGGCGCTGTTAACCGGGCTTTATCTCAAGTCAAAAGGTGAAAAAGGGGAATTAAAGCAAGCATTCA
This sequence comes from uncultured Clostridiaceae bacterium, assembly GCA_964574195.1. Lineage (GTDB taxonomy): Bacteria > Bacillota > Clostridia > Lutisporales > Lutisporaceae > BRH-c25. The sequence goes on from CAZNMO010000041.1 coordinate 183, forward strand.
AGTAATAGCTCCAGCAGTGAACTCCGAAATCTTATAATAAACAAGCAGACAGTTACTAGACATATATGCCTAATGACTGTCTGCTTTACTTTTTAAAAAGCGCTTATTGCAGTTCTGCTCTATTTTACCTTTGGACCCGCATTCATTATAGCTTCTGATACTCCCTTGAACTTCTTAAAGTTGTCATTGAAATCCCTGGCAAGCTTTTCTGCGGTCTTCTGATATTCCGCCTTGTCCTGCCATACATTTACAGGCTTCAGCACTTCTACCGGCACTTCAGGGCATTCGGTCGGGACTTCGACTCCGAATATCGGATCTGTTTCATACTTTACATTGTCCAGCTTTCCGCTTATGGCTGAATTTACCATAGCTCTGGTGTAGGAAAGCTTCATACGCTTGCCTACTCCGTAGGAACCACCGCTCCAGCCTGTGTTTACAAGGAATACTCTGGCATTGTTCTCGTCGATTTTTTTGCCCAACAGCTCAGCATATACCTGTGGTCTCATCGGCATAAAAGGTGCTCCAAAGCAGGTCGAGAAGGTGGCTGTCGGTTCTACTATGCCTCTCTCAGTTCCTGCCAGCTTGCTTGTATAGCCGGACATGAAATGGTACATTGCCTGTTCCTTTGAAAGCCTTGAAATTGGAGGCAGCACCCCTGTCGCATCAGCGGTAAGGAATACTACTGTAGAAGGATTGCCCCCTACTCCTTCAAGAACTGCATTATCTATATAGCATACAGGATAACCTGCACGAGTGTTCTCTGTAAACTGCTCACTGTCATAATCCGGAACTCCGGTAACCGGATCCAGAACAACATTTTCCAGCACAGTTCCGAATCTTATGGCATTCCATATCTGTGGTTCATTCTCTTGTGAAAGCTTGATGCACTTTGCATAGCAGCCGCCTTCAAAATTAAAGACACCGTCATTGGTCCAGCCATGTTCATCATCGCCTATCAATTTCCTGCCCTTGTCCGCTGAAAGCGTTGTCTTTCCTGTACCGGACAGACCAAAGAACAATGCAACATCCCCCGACTCTCCGATATTAGCGGAGCAGTGCATCGGCATTACACCCTTCTGTGGGAGAATAAAGTTCATAGCAGTAAACACAGACTTCTTTATCTCTCCGCAATACTTTGAACCACCTATTATGACGATCTTCTTTACAAAATTCAATATTATGAATGCTTCTGAATTTGTACCGTCTACAGCAGCGTCGGCCAGGCAGTCAGGTACGGCAATTATAGTGTATTCAGGCTCAAAACCCTCCAGTTCCTCTGCCTTGGGTTTGATAAACAGCTGCTGAGCAAAAAGGTTCTGATAGGCAAACTCGTTTATTACTCTTATCGCCATCCTGTGGTTTTTATCAGCTCCCACAAAACCGTCAAAAACATATAATTCCTTGTCCTTTATGTAGTCCTGCACCTTGCTGTAAAGCTTTTCGAATTTTTCGCTGCTGATTCCCAGATTGCCCTTTCCCCAGTCTATCATGTCATGTATCTCGGGCTCATCAACTATGAATCTGTCTCCCGGTGACCTGCCGGTGTATTTCCCTGTATTTACGCTCAAAGCTCCTGTGTCGCTGAGCACAGCGCCTTCATTCCTTATAGCGTTTTCTACCAGCTTACCTACCGTAAGATTACGATGTGAAACTTTTCCTACGTTTTCTAATCTCACAATGACACCCCCATATCATTAATCATGCTCCACATTATTCCAGATAGTATTATGTATACAAAAACTACCTGATAATAACGCTCTATAGGCACTCCATAAAGCCATTATATATCATCTTCCCTGTTTTGTGCTATACTTTTCACAAACATTTCACATTTGTGCAGCATAAATAGATATAAATACATCCGGGCTACAAGGTTTTAAGTACATCCCCCATAGCTTCAAGAAGCTTGTTATTGGACAATCTGTCTTTTACTGCCAGTCTGAAATGGGATTTTGTCAGGCCACTGAAGCCTTCCGGTGTTCTAATCAGTATACCCCGCTCAGCCATAGCCACCTTCAGTCCCTGCGGGTCCATATGTCTCCCGGTTAATCTGAGCAGATGGAAATTTGCAGCTGAAGGGTAAACCTCAAGCTTGTCGAAGCTGTCCAGAGCTTTGAATAAATACTCTCTTTCAGTCTTTATCCATGCTTTTGACCTTTCAATGTATTCCATATCTGCAAAAACACTGCTGGCGGCAATTACTGCTGCGGTGTTTAGATTCCATGGCTCCATCAGCTTCCTGACACCAAGGATGGTGTTGGTATCTGAAGAAACTGCATAGCCAAGTCTTATTCCGGGCATCCCGAAAAATTTGGTTGCAGCTCTGATTACAGTTACATTTGAATGCTCCTCAAGCTCATTTACCATGCTGTTATGGGGATATCCCTCGGTAAATTCTATAAAGGCCTCGTCGATTACCAGCTTGCAGTCCAAAGGTTGAAGAGCTTTCGCAAACTCACGCATTTGCCTCTTTTCCACAGCCGTTCCCGTCGGATTGTTCGGATTGCAGATTACCACCAGAGTGCGTGGATCAATATTATCCAGTAGCATTTCCATATCCAATCCCGAATGATCAGGCTTGAAGGCCGGGATATCATAATATCCCAAGCCCGCTGTCGCGGCAGCCCTCCTGTATTCAGAAAATGTGGGTCTTAAGGCTGCTACACTTTTCATGCCGGAGGAAGCAGCCAGTTTGTATATAAGCTCTACAGCACCATTCCCTGGTATTATACCATCGATATCAGTCAATCCTATGTATGAAGCTATTTTCTCCCTTACCTCCCGGTAGCTTATGTCAGGGTATCGCGTGAAATCCACAAGTCTTTCTTCCAATAGCTTCCGGAAGCTATCCGGTATACCCAGGGGATTTATATTGGAACTGAAGTCCAATATTTCACCACTATATTTATATACATCTCCGCCATGAAAATTCATATTTTATACCCCCAATAAGGAAAAAATTGAAAAGATCATAAGTGCCAGCACTGAAGAAATATACATCAAGTTGATGGTGCTGCTGATGTCTCTTCCTTCAAGAGGCCTGCGGGAGTCACCAATTACAGGCTTTTCCACAGGCCTGCCAAAGTAATGATTTGTACCGCCCAACTGCACTCCCAGTGCCCCTGCTGCTGCAGCCTCAGGAAATCCGCTATTTGGACTGCTGTGATTCCTGCTGTCCCTTGCCAGCATCTTCAGGCTTCCCCGAAAGTCCAGCCTCAACAGAAATGCGGCAGCAGCCATAAGTACCCCAGTTATCCTTGCCGGGATAAAGTTCGCAACATCGTCAAAACGGGCAGAGACTCTGCCAAAATACAGATACCTGTCATTCTTATAGCCCACCATTGAATCAAGGGTATTGACCGCCTTGTATGCCATAGCCAGAGGCGCCCCTCCCAGGAACATGTAGAAAAGCGGCGCAATAACACCATCGGAGGTATTCTCGGCTACAGTCTCCACTGCTCCTCTGGTGATCCCGCTTTCATCCAGATTCGCGGTATCTCTTCCAACTATCATAGACAGCAGCTTCCTGCCGGCTTCCATATCCCCCTTTTTCAGTGCTCTGTATATCCTCATACCTTCATCGGACAGGCAGCGGGCTGCAATACAGCTGTACATCAGATATATATTGACGACATGATACAGCCAGGGGTGAATAATGGCCGTCAGTTTCAAAATAGACCAGGCTGCCAGATAGGAAAGCCCTGCAGTTGTCACCAGAAGCAGCACACCTGCAGCCAACCTTGACCCTGAGGATCTTTCCGGCTTGTTGACATGGCCTTCAAAAAAACTTATGTATGAACCCATTAGTCTTACAGGATGTGGTAGTGAAGGAGGATCACCAACCAAGAAGTCAAGGATATAAGCCGCATATATGCTAAACATCAAGGCCCTCCTCCAGTATTGCATAAAGCTTTTCCATATCAAGATTGTTCCGGACAATTTCCGCCAGCTTGTCGTATTGCCCCTCCTTGTATTCCCAATAATCTTGGGCGGTGTTCTCCAAGGGTGTAAGGCCCTTTCTTTCCCTGACCAGATTCAGGAAGCCTCTTGTAAATTCCGCACTGTCAAAGACACCGTGAAAATAAGTCCCGAATACCGTATGGCCTTCATTGATACTTCCATCCTGACCCATTTGCTGCAACCCGCCTCTTTTACTTACTGAAATAAGCGCCTCTCCCGCTCCAGACACAAGGGTTTCCCCCATATGTATCTCATAACCCCTTACCTTTGCGCCGAACACATTATCATAGCCCTCAGAAAGGGTGGTGAACTTTTTCTGTCTGAATTCGGTGACTACATCCAGCAACCCCAATCCGTAAGCATGTTCGTTTTGTGATTCTGCTCCCAGGCTGTCCTTTATCTCTTTTCCCAGCATCTGATAGCCGCCGCATATTCCGAAGATTGCCGCACCTTTTGCGTGGCAACCCAGTATCCTTCCGTCCATCCCCGCCGACGATAGAGCCTTCATATCATGGATAGTGTTTTTACTGCCGGGTATTATTATCACATCAGGCCTTCCCAATTCTTCATCAATACCTACAAACCGGAGCGATACATCCTCCTGCAGTCTCAATGCATTGAAATCAGTATGATTGGACATATATGGCAGTCTTATGACAGCTATATCCAGCTCCTTCGACTGGTCTGCCCCATGCCGCAGCCATTCTGATACGCTGTCCTCATCCTCCAGGTTCATATTAAAATACGGGACCACTCCAAGAACTGGCACCTTTATTATGTCCTCAAGCATCTTCAGTCCCGGCTTCAGTATTTCCAGGCTGCCCCTGAACTTGTTTATTATTACTCCTTTAACAAGCTTTCTTTTCTCTTCACTGAGAAGCAGCATGGTTCCTGCCAGAGAGGCAAATACGCCGCCCCTGTCTATATCCCCCACAAGCAGAACCGGAGACTTGGCTATCTGTGCCATCCCCATGTTGACAAAATCCTCATGGTTAAGGTTTATCTCCGCAGGGCTTCCCGCTCCTTCAATAACAATAATATCACTACTATCCTCCAGTGCTTTGTATATACCTGCAATCTTGCCCTTTAGCTGCGGCTTGAAAGCAAAATACTCCACCGCATCCATGTCTGCATATACGCTTCCCTCTATTATGACCTGTGATTTCCTGTCCGAGGTAGGCTTCAGAAGTATCGGATTCATGGATGCAGAAGGGACCTTTCCACAGGCCTCGGCCTGCATGACCTGCGCCCTGCCCATTTCATGACCCTCAGGTGTAATATAGGAATTCAGAGACATGTTCTGGGATTTGAAGGGATTGACATTGTAGCCATCCTGCGTCAGTATCCTGCAGATCGCCGTACACATAAGGCTTTTTCCTACTGAAGATGCTGTTCCTTGTATCATCAGGCTTTTGGCCTTTATTTTTCTTTTTTCCATAATACTTTCCTTCCTCTTGTCCTGCTTTTATCTTCCACTATTGATCCTTCTTACTATGCAATGCCCTTTATCATCTATCTCATAATGGCTGTATCTGCCCTGCTCTGCGGTAAAACTCCAGTAAGCCTCTGAAGTCAGTCCAAGCAGTATCATGGGTATGATCCTCATGGTACCCTGATGGGACACGATCAGCACCTTTTTTCCTTTGTAGCGTTCCAAAATGTCATCAATACAACTTTTCACCCGGTCATACATTTTTACAAAGCTTTCTCCCTCAGGAGGAGCAGTATTTATCCAATCTCCGATCCATCTTTCCCATTCCGCTTTGTTCCTGCTGCTGACCTCGCTGTGGTGAAGACCTTCCCAGGCTCCGAAGTTGAGCTCCCGCAGCCTGTCATCCATTACTATTTCCGCGGGAGTAAACCCGCTTACCAATACTGCTGTAGCGACCGCCCGGTTGAGGCTGCTTGCTATTACTGTGTCAAAACTTACCCCCTGTAGAATGTCAGCCAGGTCTGTCGCCTGCATGATCCCCTTTTCACTCATTTCACAATCAGTCCAACCGTAGAATACACCCGCTGCATTCATTTCAGTCTCTCCATGCCTTATAAGGTAGAGCTCTGTGCTGCCGTTTCTCATATTATTCCCCTCCCTGCCATAATGGCAACTGCCAGTATGAAGCACACCTCCAGCAGCTCATTGGCTGCCCCCAGTGTATCTCCCGTCATTCCCTGCAGCTTGGAATATATGAAGCTCCTGTAAAGGAAGCATATTACGGCGCATAAGCCCAAGGCAGCCATGCCCCAAAGCCCCATGAACCCTGTAATGATCAGCAATCCAATCACCGCTGCCGATGTGGTCCTTCCCACAGTCTGCTTTTCAAGATACAATCCACCCAGACCCGGGCCGGAACGGGCATATACAGAGGTTTTCATAAGCAGCACCACCAGTGTCTTTGCAGCAACCGGTGAAAGCAATACAGCCAGGTAGAATGCCTTTCCGCTCAGCATAGATAAAAGGGCAAGCCTGAGCATATAATCAAATATTATTGCTATAGTGCCATTACTGCCGATCCTGCTGTCCTTCATTATCTCCAGCATCCTGTCCCTTGTGCGGGAGGAGAATATCCCGTCGCAGGTATCCGCCAGTCCGTCCACATGAAAGCCTCCGGTTATGGCAGTACCGGCAAGGAGGCAACACACGACCGGAAAAAGCCCTCCCAAAAGCATGGAGGCAGCATACAGCACAAGCAGTTGAAAGCCCCCTATTATCATCCCTACAATAGGAAAATACACAACTCCTTTGGCAAAATCCTCTTCTGTAGCCTTAAGGTCGGCATTTATAGGTATCCTGGTAAGAAACTGAAGGGTCAGTATAAAATTCTTCATCCGATGCTCCTCCTGATCATTTCAGCCTGAGTGGCAGCCCGCAGATGGTAACATATACTTCATCACAACGGTCCGCAACATATTGGTTCACCCTGCCTGCAATATCCCTGAAAACCCTTCCCAGAAGGTTTTCCGGAACTATTCCACTCCCCAGCTCATTGGTTACCATTATTACCGTTGCTTCAGAACGTTCTATACCCGAAAGAAGCTCTTCTACCTCTTTCCTTATCTCCTTCTCCGGTTTTTCAAAATCCTCATAGCAGGCTTTGTCATAGTCTATACCGGGATACTCCAGAAGCAGGTTTGTAACCATTACGGTAATACAGTCCAGGAGGATGCAGTCATAGCTGTTGCCTTTAGCTGCTATGACCTGCCCCAAGCCCCTGTAGCCTTCATGTGTATCCCACTCGGAAGGCCTGGATTCCCTGTGCTTTTTCACTCTGATCTTCATTTCATCATCAAAGGGTATGGAGGTAGCCATATATAGGATCTTTCCCCCTAGCTCCTTCGCAAGCTTTTCCGCATAGCTGCTCTTTCCGCTCCTGGCCCCGCCTGTTATAAGTATTACTTTTCCCATAGTTATTTCTCCTTATTTGCCTCTTATATCAATCAAATTTACTGCCGTAAATTTTCGCTAGGATTTCAATATGAACCCTTCGTTTTTGCAAGCATCCTGAGCACCCTCCTTTATGGGCATGGGGCCCTGCCCCCTTGCATCCCCCAATCGATATAAGGGACTATTTGTCCCTTATATCGATTAAGAAATCACTCTCTATGGATGCTTCCTCCAAAGTTGCCATTTCTGCTATCACAGCTTCAGCTGCTTCTATCACATTAAAAGCCAGCGGACAGCCGCTTCCCTCTCCCAGTCTCATGTCCAGATTCAGCATCGGTTCCAGGCCCAGTTCCTTTGCAGCGATTATATAGCCCGGTTCCTTTGAGCAGTGGGAGGCTATCATATAATCCTTTACCAGAGGGTTTATCCTGCTGGCTGTGAGTGCAGCAGCAGCTGATATAAAGCCGTCTATCACCACAGGCACTCTATGATAGGCAGCTCCAAGGAAGCAGCCTGTCATGCCTGCAATATCAAAGCCTCCGACCTTGGCCAATACATCTATTGGGTCCTTGGGATCAGGCTTGTTCACAGCAATAGCTTTTTCTATTGTAGCCTTTTTCCTTGCATGATCCTCATCAGTGAGGCCGGCGCCCTTTCCTACTGCATCGTCAGCGCTGCAGCCCAGGAATGTCATGGCAACGGCACTGCTGGTACTGGTGTTTCCTATACCCATCTCCCCTGTTCCAAAAAGGCTGTACCCTTCTGATACAAGCTGTGTAACCATTTCTATACCTGTCTCTATGGCCTTGACAGCCTCTTCCCTGCTCATGGCAGGCCCTTTAGCCATATTTGAGGTACCCTTCCTTATCTTCCTGCTTATAAGACCCGGAGCCTCAAGGTCGTTTGCCACACCAATATCGACCACACGGATATCCGCACCGGCATGCTTTGACAGTACACATACCCCGGTAACTCCCTTCAGGAAGTTCAGTGTTTGCACGGTAGTGACTATCTGGGGGCAAGAGCTTACTCCCTCCTCGCAGACTCCATTGTCTGAAGCCATGATAACAGTGACCTTTTTATCAAACTTGTTTTTCTGCTTCCCAGTCATACCTGCGAGCTTTATTGCAAGGCTTTCAAGCTTCCCAAGGCTTCCAATTGGCTTTGCAAGCTTATCCAGCCTCTCCGCCGCCTCCTTCATACTTTCCTCATTTGCAGGCCTTATTCCTTCTGTAGTCTTTTTCAATAATTCCATTTTACAGTCTCCTCTATACTATATTGGGCATATAAAAACCGCTGCCCTATTCAGAACAAGGGAGCGGGTAATATCCGGAAACCAAATATCCTCCTCCCCTCCCTCCGAAGGTAGAAAATTTCATCACAGGCAGGTTTCCTGGCTTGTGGATCTACTTACTCTCCGGCCTTCTTGCATGATACAATGGCATGTCGGATTTCATACCCACATACAGTAGCGGGGGCTGCAGCGGCTTTGCACCGTTTTCCCTTTTGACCCGTTAGGGCACCATGTGATTGCTATTTCATTAAGATAATTATATAGTTATTGAAAATCCCAGTCAATGTATAATATGCAATTTATATAACATACTAAAACCAGTATTTACTATATGATACCCCAAAAGCGCTTTAGTTTATGGGACCTATTTTTCTAAACAAACAGGAGGCGAATATATTGAACGTAACAAAATTCAATATCAACGGTATATCAAACAGCAGCGATATAGAATCCTTGAGGGGTACTGTCCAATCCATCAATGGAGTGCATGCAGTGAGAGTGGATAATGTGGCAAATACCGTCACCGTTGAGTATGAGGACAATGTCAGCAAGGAAAAGCTATCCTCCACAATTGGTCGGTACAGGAAAAACAATCATTAGAAAAAGCAGTCATACTGCTTTTTTCTTTTGCCCTGCCCTGTAATCCGCTTAATACCTTGCCTCTCGAATATTATTTTTAGAATTAGCTGTCACAAAATTTGGACTTATTAATATTATGATATCAGAGGTATATACAGGAGGGCATAAAAATCTGAACTCATCTCCTGTAGATAGATTTATGACTCCAGGAATCAAATCTATTCCTCAAATATTTAGGAGGTGAATTAAATGAGTAAAGAATGCAGAAAAGAAAAAGACTTCAGAATAAAGCACTTTCCGGATAACATAAGAGATCTACTTTGCCTGCTGGCAGACAATGATGACAACAGAGCTACCATAATACTAAACACCTGCGACGACTGTGTTCAGGAAAACGTGGAAGTAGTTTCTGTAATAGGCCACCTGGCAGTTTTCCGCTGCCATGATAAGTTCAAGTTCGTGGATATTTGCTGCATATGCGAGGTAATCGTTGACTGCGAAACAATATTGAATGAACTCCTTGAATCAAAGAATGAGTGCAAGAGATAAAAATAAAAGGGGCTGAATAAGCCCCTTAATACTTTTTCCCTCTGCTTCATATAGCACGATGCCGCTGTACATACCAAATGGATATGCTGAAACTCTCGCTTCTAAATGTACAGCACTCTTAAAAAACCAATATTATTGAAGATTCTTTGTGATCTTGACATTGACAAAGTTATACCTGTACCTATAGTCTGAAGCCTTGTTGAAATCCTTTATTCTTATAGACAACAGCTTGACTCCTTTTAAATCCACATCTATCTTGTGAGGATTAGCGCCTTTTGTTGCTAATATTGTTTCATAAAGCAAATTATTATCTCCATATACTTGAAGAATTGCTCCTGCTTCATTCATCTTTTTGTTGACCGGATCAGGACTTGAATCATCCACGCCAAACACGCCTGTCAGTTTTGAGTATTCACTATTCAGACCGTAATCAACATTACCACTGCCGCCTGCTCCGATACCGCTGCATGTAATAGAATCAAGCGCTTCATATTCTATCCCGGCAATTTTCAACTTTTTGCCTATATCCCATACAACACCGGTTTTTGCCTTACTTTGAGTAAAAGGAGCCAGTTCGCTTATACCCATAATTCTTCCGCCAGGCTTGACGATCTTTCCTATATAGAGAGTATTATCCTCTTTTGGAGGTGTAACTTCCTTTCCCAATGCTTGCGCTATAGCCCTGACTGGTAGGTAAGTCGTCCCGCCATACAGAATAGGTTGGAGGCTATTTCCCTGGGCATCCTTTAATTCGAGAAGTTTTCCATCCACAGCGATCTTCATATCGCTGAATACCACCTCTATGGTCTTTTTCACCGGTGCCGCATAAATGCTGCAGAATACGAGTGACGTAACTAAAACTCCGATTACTATCCCCTTCATAATTTCTCTGGAAATTTTCATACTACTCCTCCTTTAAGCTAATTTATAGTTTTATATCTGACATATATAATATTACTTCAGTACTCACACTCTTTTCAAGGAAATAATATCCAAATATTCAGTAATTTCGTTTCCTATACCCATAAGTAATGCTTTTGCTCACTTGGATTGCACTTACATTGTCAACAGGAGTATAATTAAAGAAACATAAATCCAATTTATGGTGTTATTGAGAAAAGCTGTTGCTAGCATCTGACAGTAAAACATCCATTGATCATCGGAATGCAAATCATTATGGACAGTATGGTAAACAGAATAAAGAAGTAGGGGAGCGAAAATATCATGAGAAAAACAATGATTTTGGTAATCGCATTATTCCTGGTTCTGTTAAGCTTGACAGCCTGTTCAAATTCTAAAGCGGCAAACAGTGAGAAACTGACCCCTGACGCCACCGTAGGCGGCACTGGGCAACAACAAAATAACAATGCAGCCGCGTCGGATAGCATAAATAGCGGCGTACAGCAAACAGACGGCGCAAATGTAAGAATATCGGAGCAAAGCTGGCCAACGAGCAAGCTTTATGATGTTCCAGAATGGGAAGGAATTACGCAGTATAACGGCGGAGGAAGTTCACTTGATGATTATGTCAATAATACTTTTTCGATGATCGTCGTCGCAGAAAAGGATAGCTTGGTCCAATATCTTGATTTGCTTAAATCCAAGGGCTGGACGATCAGCAAGGAGCGAAATCCCGACGGCGACAGAGCTGAGCTTGGTGCAGTATCCATCAGGATAGTTCCCTCGGCGGTAGATGGAAACGATGCATATCAAGTGGACATAAGCCTGCGAGAGATAGGGTCATGGCCCAAGGAAGAGCTACCCGGCTTTTTATTCCCCCTTGAAGGCAAGGAAATGGCGGGTGGAACGGTTTACCACAAGCCTGACGATGATTTAAGTGACGGCTATACATATCTTGCGGACAGCGACGGTTACAACCTTGTGTTCGAATATACAGGACTTACTAAAGACGAAGCAACAGCCTATATCAAAAGTATTGCAGGTAAATTGAAAGGCGGTGAATACTCAAGCGGCGGGATTGCAGATGCTTATGGCAACATCAAGGGTACCTTCGATTGGAAAGGTGACACATATAATGTAAGCGGAGAGGTAACGGAAATGGATGCCAAAACTTATAGTTTCGCCTTCGGATGGTCCACTGGTGAAGTATATTAGCTGAAGGAGGTAAATAGCTTGCGAAGAATATTATTACTTGTCCTGGTAATTTTTATGTCCATAGCTATGCTTATCGGCTGCAATAATGGAACTACTGGCAAAGAGCAAATGAAATCAGAGGCAACAGCAGCGGAAGCATATGAGCCCCAGTCATTAGGCAGCTTAGACTTTAAGGTTGACAATGTCAAAACAACATCAGTTAATTATCCGGCGGATGGCACTGACACCACGCTGAGTATTACTGACATCAATGGACTCACTTGGCGGCTTGATATCCCAAAGGATGCGCTTCTGCAGTCTCAGACTATCAAAATGACTGCCATGAGCAGCGTAAGTGCTGACACCCTTGGCCCAATGGCCGGCGGCGTAGTTCTTGAACCGGATGGCTTGACATTTCTCGCGCCCGCCAAATTGACAGTAACAGGTGAAAGTGTGAAAGCAAAAAGTCTGCTTCTGACAGGCAAGAAGGATGGATCAGATCTGACCTTTGCCAGCTGTGAGAATAAAGAAGGTGGAGTTTCTGCCGATATCTTCCACTTCAGCACAGCAGTGATGTCAGGCTGGGACGAGGATTCTCAGCTCATGGATATGGCCGACCGTGCAAATCAGCAGCTGATCGATGCTATGAAGAAGGCAAATGATATTCTCAAGCGCCCGGTAGACGAACCTCCAACCCCTCCGGACATTTCCCTCAAATGTAAAAAAGGTTCGCATGATCTGGATATTAATAAATATTACAATCAATTCATACAAGAGCTGAAAGAGCCTGAAATGTCGGTAGTAAGCGAACTTTTGGCAGCTGAGCGATCCAATCAGCTTTTGGGGAACTCCAAAAATGACGACGCACTTGCGACAGCAGCTAAACTGCTTGACCGATTGAGGAAAAAGGTTAAAACACTGATCGACAAATATCAAGCTCAACCTGATAAATTCTATGCAACGTCCGCTGCGTTTATCGAAGTGGAAAAAATGTACCAGCTTGTAGGAGGAAAAGCTGATACAGACTGGGAACCTTTACGAAAATGGTGTGAAAAGGTTGCCCAGCATTACTTGTCGGAGCTGAAGGATAAACACGATTATACAGCGATCCATGCCGTGGTCAGAGCCACAAGAAGCTTGGAGCTCCTAGGCGGTGATGGAGATGCATATCTGACGAAATTGGAAAACGCCTTGAAGTTTGATTTAAAAATTGATTTGAATATGCGTACAGTGGCAGATTACTATTTAAAATACGAAATAACCAGCACCATTCCTATGCAGCTGACCCTTGGAGGGGATCTGGTGGTTGGTGAGGGTTCCGGAACCTGTGAATATGCATTAGCAGAATGCCCTATTGGGGAGTTTAAAGCTCCAAGCAAATATCCATGCGAAGCAATGATCACACAGTTTGATCCATGTACCAAGGAAGTAGTTAAGCTGTCTCTTGATAAAATCGGCGCAGAAGCAGAAACATGGTATTATACTCTCTCCGGACAGACCGTCACAGACGATAACACCTCCCAGTGGCTGGCAGATATGCTGTTTGCAGGTGAAGGGTCAACGTCTCATGCTTTTACTATGGACTTGAAAAATTTGAATGCAGACGCTGTGGATCAGACATTGGATAAAAAAACCAACTATGATGGTTTAGATTTGGAAGGTTCTATGCATGTTACTCTGAAGCATAAACCAAACAACTAAGGTTCGGGTAGGTTTTTTGACAAAGGTAAGGAGGGCTTTCGCCCTCCTTTTACTATTTATGGTGCTCCATATGCTCCTGCACCATTCTCAGAGTTTCACCGAACCTCTGGAAGTGAACCACTTCCCACTCCCTTAAGAAGCTCAGCGCCTCTATTACTCCCACACCTTACCTCCACCAGATCGGCCTTTTCCCTGCCCGGAGCTGTTTGGCAGTCAATCCTCCAGTATATTCAAAGTGAGGCTTGTCCACTATAGACTTCCAATCACCGCCCCAGGTAAGCCCAAGCTTCTTTCCCTCCTCACCGACGATGGACCACAGCTTGTCATTGCCCCATACAGCTTTACCATTTACTACCGGTACAACATCATATGCCAGCCCAAAGCCATGGGGCCCGATGAGCAGCATATTGGTTACAATACTGCCATTCCTTGTCCTGCCCTGGGCGTACAGGTGAGCCTGATACTCAGCATCCCGGAGAGTGTTCGTGACCTTTATTATCAGTCCCCTTGCCTTACACGCTGCTATATGTTTCTTACAGATCTCCCGGACAAGCGGCTGAAGATCCTCAATCTTTCGGCTGTTGATCATTGTTTTCACCTCGCTTTGCGTCGTTAACAGCTTTATCATTCATCTTGCCAGCAGCAGCTGCAACAATAAAAGCATTGAAAAAGGCCAGAGCTACTGATGCCCAGGTCAATGCCCCAAGTATGACCGCAGTGGCAACCAACAGGATAATGAATGACCACAAAACCGCATACAAGTCAGTCCCAATGACTCCCATGAGCTTTGGCACCAATTTGTCCAGCGGCCTTTTGGTATATGCTACAACAAAATACACAAGTGTAGCAGATCCTGTCAAAGTGGCTATTGCTTCCCAAGTAAAAAGCTTATCCATATATTTTCACTCCTTTTGCCTTCTCACTTTATCTTATGAAATATGGACATACTGTGTTCCTATACTACCTCATTATTTGAACAGCCCTGGTAGGATGGCATAAAAAAGGAAGGGCACCAGGCCCTCCCTTTTCTATTCCTTATGCTTCATATGTTTCATGTGCTCCATATGCTCCTGCACCATTCTCAGAGTTTCACCGAACCTCTGGAAGTGAACCACTTCCCTCTCCCTTAAGAAGCTCAGCGTCTCTATTACTCCCCTGTCGTCAGTAGACCTTATCAAATGCTCATAGGTAGTCCTTGCCTTCTGCTCTGCTGCCAGGTCCTCATGAAGGTTTGCTATGGGGTCCTCAATTGCCTGTATATATGCCGCTGTCCATGGCACACCTGCTGCATCTGCAGGATAAACATCACGGCCATGCTCCACATAGTTTGGCCCCATTCCCGCCTCCTTGAGCTCTTCCGGGGTAGCCCTTTCTGTTATCTTGAATATGAGGGTAGCTATTATCTCCCAATGTGCAAGCTCTTCTGTGCCGATGTCCGTGAGCACTGCCTTCGCTTCAGGTATGGGCATATTATATCTTTGTGACAGGTATCTCAGTCCGGCAGATAATTCGCTGTCCGGCCCCCCGTACTGAGCAAAAAGCAGCTTGGCGATCTTCAGATCGCAGCCCTCTACCCACGCCGGATATTGAAGCTTTTTCTGATATATCCACATATTCTATTTCCCCCCCATCTCGTAGTCTATCTCCCAGGGCCATGGCTCCTCGATCCATTCCCAGGGGCAATCGCTGGTGAATTTGTGGGTCAGCAGTGCATGCTCCTTCTGATACTCCTCACATAGCTTTTTGCTGGTCACCACATATTCGTTATGCAGTCTGAGCGCCCTTTGGTCCATGGGATGGGTGTCCAGGTACAGATTCAGCTCAACCAAAGAGAAGTCTACGGCCATTATTTCCTTAAGCATTTCAAGCCTGTCTCTGCTTATATCCATCTTAATACCTTCCTTTCCTCAATCTTCCCTGTCCTTTTTCATCTTCACATATGGGCGGTAAAGCTCCGGGAATATCGTACCCTTCATCAAACCCTTCATTGGTTCATATACCTTCTGCAGTACCTGATAAGGTACATAAGCTTCTGCCAGCTTGAATTCAGGGCCCATAACCGGTATCTCATAATGTGGAGCCACCAGCTGTTCTGGTTTGTACTCATGGTCATATACATAGCCTTTGGTCATTACTAAACCCCCTTTACATGTTTTCCCTTCCATATTATTCATTTGCCTGTCAATATGTTACATGCTGTAGGAGCTAATTCATAAATAAGAAAAAGGAGCTGACCCATGCTATAAGGCAAAGGGACATGCTCCTTTATGTATAAGTGAAATATCAGATATTTATTGGGTAGGTGTTGATTGACACTGAGCCAGATGTTACATACAGCTCTATCGTACGGCTGACTTCTCCTCCGACTTCCAGATTTAAAGGCTTTAACTTCATACCAGACAATATGTTTACGGCCATTTCAATATTCTTCATGCCTATGTTGAATATATCGCCCTTATTTATTGAGTTTGCTCCGCCAAAAATTTGAATATTCAGCTCGCTAGTCAAGCAGCAATACTTTTTTGTCAGCCTGTCAAGGAAAATCGGTATACCGGTAGCCACATAATAAAAGGGCCTGCGCTTGCCTTCTTCTTCGCTGGCGGGGCGTGGCAGGGCCATATGAATCATACCTGCGACCTTTTTACCCGGAACATAAGCAGTTATAGCTATACAAGACGCAAGTGCAAAGGTTTTTATTGTATCTTCCTCATTATCTGAAACTGCATACTCACCAATTCCAACCAAATGCTTCATGCTTCCCTCTACCTAAGCATTGAGAATAATACCGATGGTATATTACGCAATGCTGTCTGCCTTTCTACAGCTCCTATTTCATATGCGACCTTTGGCATACCATATACTACACAGGACTGTTCATCCTGCCCGATAGTCCTTGCCCCTTTTCTTCTCATTGCCAGAAGCCCTCTGGCTCCATCATAGCCCATGCCGGTCAGTAACGCCCCAACTGCATTGCTTCCCGCTTCCCTGGCTACCGAATCGAATAGCACATCTACAGATGGACAGTGGCCGTTTACCTTATCGCCTTGGAAAACCTCCACACGATACCTGTCACCCAACTTTTTTATCCTCATATGCTGATCTCCCGGAGCGATCAGCACTTTTCCCGGCTCGAGAAAATCTCCGTGCTGCGCTTCCTTTACATTAAGCTGCAGCTGGCTGTCCATCCGTTCTGCAAACATTCGGGAGAAAACAGGTGGGATATGCTGTACAATTACTATGCCGGGGATGTTCAATGGCATCTGCTTCAGCAGGTAGTCCAGGGCTTCAGTGCCGCCTGTTGATGAGCCTATTGCAATTACCTTGTTGGTACCAAAGCTCCTTGAGGCTGCTGCTTCACTGGGTGCTGCCACTTCCGACCTCATTACCTTTGCCTGGGCTGCAATTTTTATCTTTCCTATCATATCATTTATAAAGCCTTCAACGCTTTTGGGGGACTGTACATCCGGCTTGCCCACAAAATCTACCGCCCCCGCATCCATAGCATCAAATACAGCATTGCTTACTGCACTTACTACTATGACCGGAATCGGATACTGCGGGAGCAATCTCCTGATAAACTCTATCCCATCCATTTTGGGCATCTGGACATCACAGGTCATAACATCGGGCTGGAATTTCAATATTTTGTCCCTTGCATCAAAGGGGTCCTCGCCCTTTGCCACCACTTCTATCTGTGGATCTGAGGAAATGCCTCTTGCTATCACTTCCCGGAATATCATGCTATCATCAACGACCAGGACTTTGATCCTGCTTCTGCCATCCATGCTATCACCTAACCCTCCAATTAAACTACATCTTGCGGTAAACTGCAGGCATAATATAACGGAACTTGGTCATATCCCTGTTCAGTGATTCAGAATGCCCTATGAACAGATATCCGCCGTACTCCATATGGTCATAAAGCTTGTTTACAAGCCTCACCTTTGTTTCGTTGTCAAAATATATCATTACGTTCCTGCAAAAAATTGTATGAAATCTATTTTTAAATGGAAAAACTGCATCCATGAGATTGAACTTTCTATATATGACTTCATTCCTGATTTTATCGGTCAGAATAGATTTTTCTGCATCAAGCTTCTTAAAATACGCTGTCCTCCAATGTAACGGAAGCAGCGCAATTTGTTCATTACTGTAAACCCCTTTTCTGGCAATATCCAATACCTTTTCTGATATATCCGTTGCCAACAACTTGGTATCCCAGTATAATTTCTCTCTTCCAAAGAATTCATCAAGGATCATCGCCAGGGTATAGGACTCTTCCCCTGTAGAGGATGCCGCACACCATATGCGCAGGTCCTTGTCCCCTACATTGTCAGATAAGTATGGAAGCACCTTGTCCCGGAAATAAAGGAAATGCTCTGCTTCCCTCATAAAAAACGTATGGTTTGTTGTTATCTTGTCTATCAGTGTAACAACTGAGTCCCCTCGTTTGTCAGAAACAACATACTCGTAGTAATCAGTGAAGTTGCTGAAGCCTGACTGTTGCAGCACATTCTGGAGTCTTCCCGTCAGAAGTGTCATCTTTTCCTCCTTCAGGTTGATTCCGTAATTCTCTTTTATATAACCGGAAAGCTTGGCAAATTCCTGCTTTGTGATCGTAATCATCTGACTCACCTGCCTTCTGGCAACAGCCAGTATAATTTTATTCCTTATGCAGCACAGGAGAGGAAAAATAGGTCCGCCCCCCCTCTCTTGCACTGCACAAGCTTCAATTGACCCTTGATTATCCTATTAGTATTTTCCGAATTCCCTGTCGCTCAACGCTATCTTTTTCGGTGCTGCTGCTTCTGTGTGCGTTTCCTCTGCACCATATGACTCAGGCTTCTTATTCATACCTTCCAGCATTTTCAATACCTCAGGGTTTATCCCCTCCATATTCCTATATGACGAAGCATGATCCTGCCTCCTCAGTTTGAATCTTGCAACCTGTTCCCTCATAAGCTCTGCCTGTCCTGCAAGCTCTTCACTGGCAGCTGCACTCTCCTCAGAGGTAGCAGAATTGGTCTGGACCACCTGTGATACCTGCATGATCCCCTGATTGATCTGTTCTATGCCCGCTGCCTGCTCATTAGAAGCAGTAGCTATATCTCCTACAAGATGTGCCACCTTGGCCACCCCTTCTACTATCCTGTTTAAAGCGTCTGCCGTTTCATTGGCGATCTTTGTGCCACCCTCAACCTTTTTAATTGAGCCTTCAATCATGGAGGTTGTTTCCTTTGCGGCATTAGCTGATCTTGCAGCAAGGTTCCTGACTTCTTCCGCAACTACTGCGAAGCCCTTGCCATGCTGCCCTGCCCTTGCTGCCTCCACTGCCGCATTAAGCGCCAATATATTAGTCTGGAATGCAATTTCATCAATGACTTTTATAATCTTTGAGATATTGCTTGAGGAATCATTTATCTCATCCATGGCTTTAAGCATGTTTTTCATCCGCTCATTCCCCTGAGAGGCATTGGTTTTTACATCCTCGGCCAGATGATTTGCCTGGTTGGCGCTGTCTGCATTCTGCTTTGTCTGAGCAGAGATCTCTTCAAGTGAAGCAGTAAGCTCTTCAATGGAGCTTGCCTGCTCCGTCGCACCCTGTGAAAGTGCCATGCTGGAATCTGATACCTGCTTTGAACCTGATGCAACCTGTTCTGAGGCAGAAGCTATATTTGACATAACATCGTTAAGATTGTCCGCCATTTTTCTGAAGGAGGCTGCCAATGCACCCACTTCATCCTTCGTCTGAATGTTCATCTCAATTTTCAGATCCCCATCGGCTATTGATTCGGCAGCCTTTGAAAGCTTTTTTACCGGGTTGCTGATTATGTTTGCAATGAAGATCCCGAGTATTATTGCTATAATCATACCACCTGCAACAATTGCAATCATGGTTATCGTTGCTCTATTTGCAATGCTGGTGTTCAGATCAGCCTGTTTCTTTGCGTCCTCCACCTTCATCTGGACCAATTTGTCAATTGCAGCCTGCTCAGCATCGGCCGATTTCCTCATATCTCCTGTTATTAATGCATATGCTTCAATATCCCTGTTTTCTCTGCTCAACTGCACCAGCATGTCCAGATGGGATCTAAAATCTGCCCTGGTTGCCATATACTCATTAAAGGCTTTTTTCATATCTTCTGATATTGCAAGCTTGCCAAAGTCCTCTGAAACTTTATTCAACTCTGAAATAATTTCTTCAATAGCCTTATATTTGGCATCGATTTCATTTAAATCATTTTCCAGGATCAGATCCCTTGTGTTGACCCGTACCCTTTGGAAAAGCTTTGCCATCTCAGCTGCGTCTGCCAATGGCACTGTCATGTTTTGATAAAGTATCGAATCATTATTGTCTATAGTTTTGATGTTTATGATCCCTGTCAACCCCACAATCCCTGCTATTATGGCAACCACCACAAAGCTGCTAATCAGCTTTGCTGCTATTTTCATATTATAAAACCACTTCATCCTTCATACCCCCTATATTTTTGTTAAGCTTTCAGTTTCTTCTTCGTTCAACAGCCTGTCGCAATCAAGTATTAACTTTACTTCATTGCCGACCTTACCAATACCTTTGATATATTTGTTTCCGTTCTTATTTACCTCCGGTGGTGCAACTATCTCGGTCTCGGGAATCGATAAAACCTCCGACACACTGTCAACTATAAGCCCGATAGATATATCCCTTATGTCAATCACGATCACGCAGGTCCTGTCATTATACTCCCTGAAGGACTTTTTGAAACGCAGGCGAACATCCATTACAGGTATTATCTTTCCCCTCAGATTGATTATCCCTCTTATGTATTCCGGCAGCTCTGGAACCTCGGTAACCGGCTGGATTCCAATTATTTCTGTTACATACTTTATTTCAATTCCATAGGATTCATTGCTTAAAACAAAAGTCAGAAACCGGCCCTTTTGTGTATCCTCCTCCTGCTCCAGCAACTCCTGTGCTATTATTTCAGCCATTTCCGCTTCTCCTTTCTTCACATCTTATTTATTACCATACAAGCCTCCGATATCGAGAATCAGACTTATACTTCCGTCTCCAAGCAAGGTACAGCCTGCCAGTCCGCTGATCTTTCTGGTATTCCTTATATAGCCGGGAAGAGCCTTTACTACTACCTGCTGCTGTCCCAATAGCTGGTCAGCGAATAAGCACATGGATTTTTCATCGTGCTCCACCATTATAAGAATACCTTCTCTAAAGTCAGTAATTTCAGTAGTTACACCGAAGTGATCATGAAGCCGCAGTATTGGATAGCATTGCCCCCTGACCATTATCATTTCATGTCCGTCAGGATCCTGGATCAAATCCGTTCCTCTTGGTCGGAAGGACTCCTTGATACTGGTTATAGGTATGGTATAGCAGGAGCTTCCTACCTTAACATTCATTCCATCTATAATAGCAAGGGTCAGCGGTATTTTCATCGAAACTACCGAACCGATACCCTCGGTGCTGTCCACAGATACTGCTCCCCCTACCTTTTCTATGTTCTTTATCACGACATCCATCCCGACACCTCTGCCGGAGAACTCTGATACATTGTCTTTTGTCGAAAAACCGGGAAGAAATATCAAGTTATAAATTTCCTTTTCTGTCATTTCACTTTCCGGTTTGGTCAGAAGCTCATGCTCCTTTGCACGGCTTATTATCTTTTCCCTGTTTAAGCCTTTCCCGTCATCACGCACATTGATCAGTACATCACTTCCGGCATTTTGAGCTTCAAGGGTTATGGTTCCCTTGGCAGGCTTGCCTTTGGCCTGTCTTTCCTCTGTGGATTCTATACCATGGTCTATGGCATTTCGTACCAAATGCATGAGAGGATCGGAGATATTCTCAATAATATTTTTGTCTACCTCAGTTTCTTCTCCTACCAGCTTCAGCTGAACGTCCTTATTCAGCTTTTTACACATATCCCTAAGTATCCTGTTCATTTTGTGGAAAGTAGTAGCTAATGGGACCATGCGCGTTGACATCACAACATCCTGTATCTCAGTGGTGATCTTGTGCAGCTGCCTTGCAGCCTTTTGGAAATTTTCGAGCTCCAAGCCTCTTAAATCAGGGTTCTGGGTTACCATTGCTTCAGCTATCACTAACTCACCGACCAGATCCATAAGCTTGTCCAACCTTACAACATTAACGCTTATAATGCTTTGATTCACTGTAGCATGTGGTGTTTCCCTTTCAGGAGATTCACTGTTTTCTTTGACCTCTACTATTGGAACTATGATCCGACTCTCTTCTATTGTGCTTTGCTTTTGCCTGCCAAGTGCTTTGATTTCCTCTTCACTGTCAAGCTCAACAAGCTCCATGTCTTTTAAGAACAGTGTCTGCATCAGATACTTGTTCAATTCATCATAGGACTTGTCTGTCTTTATATAGATTGTAAATCCATGCTCCCTGATTATTCCGACGCTATCGTCGCTGTCGATTATATTCTCGGGCAGATAATTTATTTCTACAGCTAGCTCCTGCAGTCCATGAACAATGGTATATGCCCTTATATTCTCCATTTCACAGCCTTCATCAAAATGGATGACTGCTTTGAATATGGAATGGTTCGGAGCCAGGGCTTCTTTGCTTGGTGCAATATAATAAAGCTGCTTTTCTGATGCAACTGCTCTTCCTGGTACTTCTTCCGGCGGCCTCTGCTTTTTTAATACTGCAAGATATTCTTGGATGGTATTTATCAGATTTCCACAGTCGCCGTCTACCGCGTCCCCATTCTTGATCTTCTGCAGTTCAACCTTTATAAAATCCACTCCGCCCAATACTATGTCAGTAAGCACACTGTTGTCTTTACTATGGACACTCTGTTCACGGAGATAGTAGAATAAATCTTCAATTGCGTGAGTCAGAGTTGAAATGTTTGTAAACAGCATCATAGCTGAAGAACCTTTTATAGTATGCATTATGCGGAATATTACGTTAATAGTCTCCTGATCATAGCAGTTTGCCCTCTCACAGGAAAGGATGACCTCTTCCAGCTGTTCTATGTTTTGAGAAGTTTCAAATATGTACATATCAAGCATCGGATCACTGGAGTACAGACCTGACATTGGATTCACCTCCTCCATTTTTATCTTTTTGTCACATTGCTGCAATCTTATTCATAGTTAGGACTATATGCTCCTCTTTAAAGGGCTTTACAATAAAGGACTTTGCCCCATCCATTACTGCCTCTCTCACCAGACACTCCTGCCCCATGGCTGATACCATGATCACCTTCGCATTCGGATCATGCTGCCTTATAGCTTTCAGGGCTTCTATCCCATCCATCTGAGGCATCGTGATGTCTAAGGTTACTATGTCCGGCTTTAGTTCCATATACTTTTTCAAACCTGCAGCTCCATTTTCAGCTTCACCAACCACGCTGAAGCCATTCTTCTCCAGCATCAACCTTATAGCCGCTCTCATGAATGCAGCATCATCAACAACAAGCACTCTTACCATACATTTCGCTCTCCTTTATGAAAATTGCTTCAAGGCTTTCAGGCGCCTGAGGCCTGCCGAAATAGTACCCCTGCATGTGATTGCAGTTCATTTCTCTCAGCAGCTCGGCTTCCTCCCAAGTTTCCACACCCTCTGCTATTACATCCAGTTCAAGGATGTGTGCGAGATCTACGATGGTCCCTGTAATGGCCTTTTCCCGTTCATCATCACTTATGCCTTGTACAAAGGACTTATCTATTTTCAAGGTATCCAGTGGCAGATTCTTTAGGTAGTTCAAAGATGAAAACCCCGTTCCGAAATCATCCAGAGCGATTTTTACCCCTCTCTGTCTGATTTTTTCTAGCTGCATAACAGACCTTTCAAAGTCTTCGAGTAAAATGCTTTCTGTTATCTCCAGCTGGAGCTGAATCTCCGGAAGTCCAGATTTTTCGATAGCAGACAATACTGCTTCAAAAAAGTCTTCGTTTTTTAGCTGCAGTGCGGAAATATTAACTGAAACAGAAAATGACACCCCATAGGAATCTATCCATTTCTTACATTGCCTGCAGGCCTCTTCCAGCACCCAGCTGCCGATCTGAAAAATGATACCTGTTCTTTCTGCAACCGGAATAAACTCCATCGGAGGAACTAGTCCATAAATAGGACTTCTCCATCTGATCAGGGCTTCCATTCCTGTTATTAGGCCTGTATCTATATCTACCTGGGGTTGGTATACCAGAAAAAACTCCCTATTTTGCAGCGCATTACGCAGGTTCCTTTCCAGCTCCAGCCTCTTCAGCATTTCGTCCTTGATATTCTTATCATAGAAGCACGGCTTCTTTTTTCCTTGCTCCTTAGCCTTATGCATTGCCGTATGTGAATTCATTATCAGCTCCTCAGCAGAGCTGCCATCTTCAGGATACCTTGCAATACCGGCTGATGTATCCAGCAGGATCTCTATTCCGTCAATGCAGAGTTTTTTGTGAATTGACGCCTGTATCCTTGTTACCTTTTTTAGCAATCTCTCCTGATCATTGTCCTGCAGTAATATTAAAAATTCTTCTCCCCCTGGCCTCGACAGTATGTTATCAACATCCAGGACTATGGATATCCTTTTGCCTACTTCCCTTATTATTTCATCCCCAACCATATGCCCATACAAATCGATGGCTTGCTTGAAGTTATCAATGCTTATATAAATGACTGCAATACTGTCAAGGCTATTGATTCCATAGTTTATATAACTATTTGTTTTGTAGGAGAACATTTGCCTGTTCACAAGTCCGGTTAGAGAGTCATAATATATTGCATGATTCAGCCTCGCATCTCTTTTTCTTGCTTCTTGAAGGTCTGTGATCGTACCGGTTACAACGCTGGCACCCATAGCTTCATTAAGCACTGAACTATCACGCTCGCCCTTCAGTAGAAAGCTTTTCAACTTATTCTGTCCGCATACCAGCCTTATCTCCGTATTAATATCATGTACCCTCCCAAGATAAAGATCCTCTAATGCTGTTCTCAAGCTTTTCTGATCCCTCTTCGCAATTATCGAAAACAGCTTTTCAATGCTATCAATACAGAATTCATTATCAAGCTCACATAATTTCTTCAGTTTGTCTGATACTCTGAAAATACCGCTTCTTAAATCATAATACCAAAGGATGTCATTGGTTTCTCTGAACATATCCTCAACCAGATGCAGTATGCAGTTTTTGTCGGGCAGATCCAAGCTTTTCATAATAACCTCTTTCTATTGAGTTAGGGAGTTTGTCCAGCCTCAATACTTATCTTTTATATCAAACCCAGGTTCTTCATTACTTCTTTAAATTTTTCTAGATTTATTGGCTTCCAGGCATAAGCCTCGCAGCCTGAATCGTAGGATTCCAGCACTGTCTTTTTGTCATTAAGAGCAGTGGTCATAATGATCTTGGCCTTATTGGAATCATCAACACCCATTTGCTTTTCTATATCTCTGATGGTCTTCAATGCCTTCAGTCCGTCCAGCTTTGGCATCATAATATCAAGACATACAAGCTGATAGGGTTTTCCCGACTGAAGGGCCGTTAGAAAAAGGTCCAAAGCCTCAAGCCCATCAACTGCAACTTCTGTCTCACCATACTGTGATAAAAATTTTTGCATTAGCTTTCTAGCTACCAGGTCATCGTCTACTATCAACGTTCTCATTATTTCATCTCCCCTATAAATTGTTGGTAATCGGTAGTCTTATATAGAATGTGGTTCCCATGGTTTTTTCTGAAGCATATCCAACAGCCCCCTTCAGGTAACGCTCTCCCAAAAGCTTCATGCTGTATGTTCCCAGCCCCCGGCCTTTGCCCTTTGTCGTAAAGGACTTTGTGAATATTTGGTATTGTATTTCCTCAGGTATATATTTTTTATTGTTCACCCAGAATTCCAGAAGCTTCTCTTCCTGAACCTCTATAAGCCTTGACCCTATTCGGACAATATCACCTTCTTCTGATTCTTCCAGTGCATTCTTCAGCATGTTGCTCAGTACCCGCCTGAGTAAATGGTAATCACTGTCAAAGGCTACAGCTTGCGAGCTTCCGTCAAGGATGATTTCCTTACTTCTTCCGAAGTCATTGCGTTCATACAGCTTCTTTACTGATCCGAGCAGATCCATTGAGTTTATGGTATCACAGCCGGGAACCAGTTCCCCATTCTCAGCCTCCAACAGTTGTTTCTGTTCGTTGATCTCACCTAGCATATCCCTGAAGG
>CAZNMO010000042.1:0-1219 GCA_964574195.1 uncultured Clostridiaceae bacterium
AGCAGTCTCATACCCTGGAGGAGATAAAGGCTGCAGCCTCAGCCGGTAGACTTGGTGAACTGTTGCAGAGTGTAGAGGTACTGTTTGAAAACAATAAGGCAGTGACAGTAAAAGCTTCTGCACTTCAGTCATTAATGAACGGCAACCCACTTTTCGAACAGGGAATACAGTCTGGCTTCGGAGAGCTTGTGTATATGGACAATGTAAACATATATTCAAACGAGGGCTTTCTGGGTATAGGCACAGTAGAAACTGACCCGGACAAGAACAGACTGTTCATAAAAACAAAGAAGATCTTTGTATAAAACATCTATATAACAAAGAATACTACAGATATTTTCTGGTTTAATGGAGCAAAACAGTAAAAAAACTGTCCATTAGATCACAAGGGTGATTATATTGAAAGTAATAGATTTTAATGAAGAAAAATTAAGAACAGCACCTTGGTGCATAGCACTGGGCAGCTTTGACGGCGTTCATCTCGGTCATAGAAGGCTTATAGAGCTGCTGAAGAAAGAAGCGAAATTATTCGGAACAGGCAGTATGGTATATACCTTCCATACTCATCCGAGGAAATTGCTCACTCCCGACAAGCATATATACCTTATAACCGATAATGAAAAAAGAGCAGAGATCATTGAAGCCCTGGGTGTAGACATGCTCTACCTTGAGGATTTCAACATTATAAGGGATATGAGCGCAGAGGCTTTTGTAAGGGACATACTTGTTGGCCGCTTTGGTGTGAAATCAGTTGTTGTAGGCTACAACTACAGGTTTGGCATCAAGGGTGAGGGCAATGCAGAAGTACTTAAGCAGCTGGGAGAAAAATACGGCTTCAGGGTGAATGTGGTTGGGGCTGTGGAGGTCAATGGACATGTAGTTTCCAGCAGCCTGATCAGGCATATCGTAAGAAGCGGAGATGTGGAAAAGGTTGCGGATTACCTGGGACGGGAATTCTCCGTCCACGGGAAGGTCATATATGGAAAGCAGAATGGTGAGGTAATGGGTATCAAGACTGCCAACATATATGTTGAAAAGGACATAACACTTCCTAAAAAGGGAGTATATTTTACCACTACACTGCTCCATGGTAAAACCTACAAAAGTATCACGAACATAGGCTTCAACCCCACTTTCAGCGGTGAAAGCCTGAGTGTTGAGACCCATCTTATAGATTTTAGCGACAACATTTATGGAGAAGAAATCGAGATATTCTTTC
>CAZNMO010000042.1:1229-25547 GCA_964574195.1 uncultured Clostridiaceae bacterium
AGCACAGGAGAGACGAGATCCGATTTGAAACCATGGAGGAGTTGGTGCTGCAGATTCGGAGCGATATACAGGCCAGGCTTGTATACGAGCCAAGTAGGGAAATCGCTTCAACCTGCTGAAACAGATTTGTGTAACCTTGATCCTCTTTGAGGCTGAAACGGTCTAAATCAGCGTATACCCGCCGCTAGTTAATTAGAATAAATATCCTTTACATGGAGTAACATATATGTTAAAATCATATTTGTCACAAATGCTTTAGATTCCAATTGCTAGGTATACCGATTCACCGACGGTACGCTTGGTTTTTTGGAGAAATGATAAGGAGGTGGAAATAATGGCTTTCACAAAGGAAACTAAAGGCCAGGTCATTCAGAAGTTTCAGACTAAAGAAGGCGATACAGGTTCCCCAGAGGTACAGATAGCAATACTTACCGAGAGGATCAACAACCTTAACGGTCATCTGCAGTCAAACAAGAAAGACCATCACTCAAGAAGAGGACTTCTTAAGATGGTTGGACAGAGAAGAGGACTTTTGAATTACCTCAAGGCTAAGGACATCGAAAGATACCGTGCTATTATTGAAAAATTAGGTTTAAGAAAATAGCAGTTAAAGGGCGGGGGATTAAACCCGCCCTTTTTTCAAGTTTTTTTTGAGCTAAGAAGGAAATACTAAATTACATATAGAAGTTAATCTATTGGAACTATATTTTCCAGTAATAGCACTTATTATATATAGTTTCAAGATTTACTATATACAGAATCGAAAGGAGGAAAAATTGTGGATGTATTTGAATTAGAGCTGGGCGGACGTACCCTGAGTATAGAGACCGGACGTATTGCCCAGTTAGCCGATGCAGCAGTCCTGGTCAGATATGGCGACACAGTTGTGCTTGTAACAGCCTGTGCTTCAGCTCAACCAAAACAGGGAATCGACTTCTTTCCATTAAGCGTTGATTACGAAGAAAGACTGTACGCAGTAGGCAAGATCCCCGGTGGCTTTATAAAGAGAGAAGGAAGACCTACAGAAAAAGCCATACTGTCAGCAAGACTGATAGACAGACCGATTAGGCCGCTGTTCCCTCACGGGTATAGAAATGACGTCCAGGTAGTTGCTACCGTAATGTCGGTAGATCAGGATAACCTTCCTGAAATAGCAGCTATGGTAGGCTCATCAGCAGCACTCTCCATTTCTTCCATCCCCTTTGGCGGACCGACAGGCTCGGTATTGGTTGGAAGAGTTGATGGAAAGCTTATTCTCAATCCAAATAACGAGGAGAGAGAAAAGAGCGACATGCATCTGGTCGTATCAGGCACAAAGGATGCCGTTATGATGGTTGAGGCAGGTGCCAAGGAAGTTACAGAAAAGGATATGCTCGAAGCAATAATGTTTGCTCATGAGAATATCAAAAAGATCGTTGCATTCATCGAAGACATTTCTGCCAAGGTAGGCAAGGAAAAGAAGGAATACACAGTATTCAAGCCTGAAGAAGAAATTGAAACTGCCGTAAGAGAGTATGCAACACAGAAGACCCTTGACGCCGTAAGGACTACTGAAAAGCTTGAAAGACAAGAGAAAATTGATGCTGTCAAGACAGAGACCATGGAGCATTTCGCAGAGATCTATCCTGAGAAGGAAAAGGAAATTGATGAGGTGCTTTACGACATACTCAAGGAGCAGGTCAGAAAGCTGATAACAGAAGAGGGCATAAGGCCTGATGACAGAAAGCTTGATGAAATAAGACCCATAAGCAGTGAAGTTGGAATACTTCCAAGAGTTCACGGCTCAGGACTTTTCACAAGAGGCCAGACTCAGGTACTTACCATCGCTACACTTGGCGCACTGGGTGACGTGCAGATACTAGATGGGCTCACAGAAGAAGAGACCAAGAGATACATGCACCACTACAACTTCCCGCCATACAGTGTAGGCGAGACCAGATTCATGAGAGGACCCGGAAGAAGAGAGATAGGACATGGAGCGCTTGCAGAAAGAGCCCTGGAGCCTATGATACCTTCTGAAGAGGAATTCCCATACACAATAAGGCTTGTTTCCGAAGTAGTAAGCTCCAACGGTTCAACCTCACAGGGCTCCGTATGCGGAAGCACACTGGCTCTTATGGATGCCGGCGTACCGATAAAGGCTCCTGTAGCAGGAGTAGCCATGGGACTTATGAAGGAAAAGGGCAATGTTGCCATACTGACTGACATCCAGGGTATGGAAGATTTCCTGGGAGACATGGACTTCAAGGTAGCAGGAACCAGCAAAGGTATAACTGCGATACAGATGGATATAAAGATCGCGGGCATAGACAGGCCGATACTTGAGAAGGCTCTCGAGCAAGCAAGAGTAGGAAGGCTTTTCATCCTCGACAAGATGCTCGTAGCTATAAGCGAGCCAAGGAAGGAACTGTCCAAGTATGCTCCGAAGATAATAACCATGAGGATAGACCCTGACAAGATCAGAGACGTAATAGGACCCGGCGGTAAGGTGATAAACAAGATAATTGCCGAAACCGGAGTAAAGATAGACATAGAAGACGACGGAAGGGTATTCATAGCAGCCAGCAACCCGGAATCAGGCAACAAGGCTCAGAAGATCATCGAAAGCCTGACAAAGGAAGTCAAGGAAGGCGAAATATACATGGGCAAGGTTACAAGACTCATGACCTTTGGTGCCTTTGTAGAGATCCTCCCAGGCAAGGAAGGCCTCGTACACATCTCCAAGCTTGATACAAAGAGAGTGGAAAAGGTTGAAGACGTAGTAAGCGTTGGCGACGAGATACTTGTAAAAGTAACCGAGATCGACAAGCAGGGCAGGATAAACCTATCCAGAAGACATGCTATGGCTGATGCACAAGCAGAAGATAAACCGGAAGAAAAGCCGGAAGAGTAAAACATAAACCTAGGTTTATGTTTTTCCCCTTTTTTGGAGATATTTACGATAAGCATGAACAAATCATGCTTATTTTGCATTTTTAGGAAGGTATTACATAAACTTATGGAGAATAATAAAAAGTAACAAGTAGTAACAAGTTGTCAAATTTATTAAAGGAGTGTTTTTTGTGAAGGATTTGCAAATCGGCAGACCCAGACCCGAGGATGTGAAGCTGATAAACGAGTTCTTTGAGACTGTGCTGAGAGATACCTTTGCCAACAACAAGATAGCACATTTGAATGATTTACTGGAAGAGGAAATAGAGTGCAAGAAGAAATATCTGCAGCAGGACCTTGAAAGCGGTGGAAGAGAAAGGTTCTTCCTGGTGGTCAAGGATGACGGAAAAATAATAGGCACAATAGAATACGGAGCACCAAATGCACTGATAATGAAGATCACTGACGGGAAATACGGTGATGTGATGGAGATCGGTACAGTATTTGTGCATCCGGAATACCAGAACAAAGGTATAGGAAGCATGATGCTGAGACTGATGTATGACGAATTGAGAGGCAAGGGCTACAATGAATTCTGCCTTGACAGCGGATATAAAACTGCCCAGAAAACCTGGACCAAGAAGTGGGGAAAGCCGGCTTATAACATGAAGAACTACTGGAGCAGGGGCTCCCATCACATGATATGGCGAGTGGACCTTGAAGGCCTGCTTGGACAGCAATAGCTATGGATAAAAGTGCGCTTGTGGTAGTGGATGTACAGAAGGGCTTCTTCAAGAAAAAGAATTGGGTATATAATGAGGATATACTTCTGGAAAACATAAACTACCTTATTGAAAAGGCCAGAGAAAGGTATATACCTGTAATCTTCGTAAGACATACCAATGAAGGCCAGTTAGTAGAAAACACTGACAGCTGGCAGGTGAATCCACTTCTTAAAGCCGTTGAAGGAGATATATACTTCAACAAGAAGCATAGCGGCATGTTTGAGGAGAAACACATAGTCAAAGGACTGGAAAAGCTGGAGGTCAAGAATCTAGTAATAACCGGACTGGTCACTCACGGCTGTGTAAAGGCCGCCTGCCTAGGCGCCAAAGCCGCAGGTTACCAGGTGATACTGGCAGAAGATGCGCACAGCAGCTTCAATAAAGAAGCAGGAAAACTGATAGAAGAGTGGAATGTAAAGCTTGAGGAGCAAGGCATAAGGGTGATACCCACCAGAGATATATTTGAATAAGCATGAGCATTTCATGCTTATTTTATTTTGGCAGAAGGTGTTTTGTAAAAACATGGAGAATTTATATATTATTGGTGGCTGTGCAGACATATGGAAATATTTACGACATATGTCGTCTATCACACCATTTTAGGGTGTGTTTACGAACTGTGTTCGTAAATGCAGTAGTTAGGCGACAGACCCTGCATAGACCGCGCATCCTTGCGCGAATTTGTAAGTGAGACTATGAAACACAAGTATGCGTGTTTACTGGAGGTATAAATATGAAATTCAGAATAGTTCCCTATGTAGGAGCAGAGCCAATTTTATTTGGAATGACAAGTGAACAGGTCGAAAGGGCAATGGGTGTCAAAGCAAGAAAGTTCAAGAAGTCGTCTGATAGTGTGATGCTAACTGATGCCTTCGATTGTTGTCATGTTTACTATAATCCAATGGGGATGTGCGAAGCCATTGAGTTTTTTGAGCCTGCTGATTTAGTACTCAATGATGTCACTCTCATCGGTAAGCCATATCAAGAGATAGAAGACTTTTTCAAGAAAGCTGATGAGTCAATTATGGTTGATGATTGTGGTCTTACTTCTAATAGTTTTGGAATAGGAGTATATGCACCATTTGCGCTATCAGAACCAGATGAGCCAGTTGAAGGAGTCATTGCTTTTGTTAAGGGATATTACGATTCTATATAGGTTGACCTTATGATTGTCTGGGGCCGCAGCGTCCTTGCTGCTCTTGGCTTCGAGGGGCAGGGTCCATCGCCTAACAATGCACTCACGTGGCATTAGCATAGGGGAAGATGAATGGTAAATTGCAGGCTTTTCTATCAGGGCTTGATTTGACATCCCTTCACCGGGTGTCACCACCGCCAGGAGGCAGGTCTCTGAGGTCCGGTTCAGTGACGTCGTGAGTGCGGAACCGTTATACGGCATGGGGGGCAATCATTATGTTTGTATAGAATATATGGAATGAATCAAGAAAATGGGTAGGCTGATAAGAAAAAAGAATGCAGGGGGAAATTTGAGTGGATTTTGAAAAGCATATCGTATCATTGTTATTGAGTGATAATACCCAGATAAATGCTGGCTTACATATATATGAAGAAGCACCTGAAGATGATGAAATGGTTTTATTGGAGTTAAATATCAATGGTGAGACCTATATATATAAGCATGAGAACTGCTTTTTTGCACTTCAAGAGATGAGAACAGAACTGGAGAAGAGAGGAATAAAGATACAATGTAATGGAGCTGCTAGAAATGTATATCCATCTCCTATGCAACTGTCTATGGGAGTTGGGCGAGCAGCATACAAGACATACTTTGGTCAACAAGCTAGAATGAAAGATGTGGTAGATATATTTGAGCACGAAGAAGGACTAGAGTTTGTTTCAGTTAATGAGCAAGCAAAGTATCATGATGAATGGCTAAAATCTTTGTAGATTTATGATTTTGTGGGTAAGTCTCTGGAGGCCCCCCACACCGCATAACAATGCCCTCACGCTGCGGTACGACGGGCTAGAGCAAGTAGTATGCGTGCCTTGGGTTGCCGGACGCATTTGCTCTGGGGCTAGAGCAGGGCAACCACACCCCTTCACCGGGTGCACAGCACCGCCAGTGAGAAGGGCTCAGGGGTCCGGTTCAGGGATGTCGTGAGTGCGGAGACGTTATAAGAACATATGGCGTGAGACCAGGCATCCGTGCCTGGATTTGTGGGAACCGTATGGTGTTTGTAATAAGGAGAAGAACATGAAGTATAAATTCTTTACAAACCTTAGCAAAGAATATTGTAAGTTTTTAATTCAACAGCATATGGACCAGGATGTTTTCAGTAAGAAAGAATTTGCTGGAGAGATTAAAGGCGATAGGATTATGCTACAAGTTAAAGAAATTCGGAGTCCTTACGCAAAGATATTCAGGGGAATGTTGAGAAGTGTAGAGGATGGGACAATTATTGAGGGAGATTTTGATTTGAATATAAAAGTCTTAAAAGTCTTTTTTTCAATAATTCCATTGTTTATGTTGTTTGAAACATTAATATCAAAGACTATAGAATTCGGATATGCAATATTTGCCATATTGTTCTTTATGCCTATATTTTTCTTACTACTCGCCATTGACAAACCAATAGGAAAGCAGAAGATTGAGTACATAGTTAAGTTCATGGAACGAGAATTGGAAGCAACAAGGATAGATACTTAGTTTTATAGGGTGGTTGACCTCCATGTCAACCTCTGAAGTCAGGGCGCCATACGTCTTATAACAATGCACTCACGTGGCATTACCATAAGGGATGCTGGTTAATAAATGATAGGCTTACTTATTGAAGGTTCGCCGTACATCCCTTCACCGGGTGTGACCACCGCCAGGGAGTTGGGCTCTGTGTGTCCGGTTCAGGGACGTCGTGAGTGCGAACCCGTTAGATGACAGACTGTGCGAATTATCGCGACATCGTGTCTCAGCAGAATTATAGGGTAGTCACATATCTATTCTGGATAAAATTGGAGTTGAAAGATGAAAAAGCTAAGATTCACATTTTTGTATATCATTTTGTATATGGTTCTAACAAGTTGCAGCCAGTTAAGAGTAGATGATATATCATTAGCTCATACAGAATCCAACACAAATTCAAGTGAAAGTACAAGTACTCAGGAAGCAAAGATACAGGTTTCATCAACTGAAAATAATGAAGATAAAGTTATTAGCTATTTATATGATGCCATTCCGGAGATTAAAGAGTTTGAAAGTCAAATTTCAAAGGCAAGTAAAGGACAAGTTGGTTTATCTATGAGAATAGATAATGTTCCGGGTGACAGTAGTGATGAACCCTTTAGTAGATATTATATTGTTTATGTAGGTGAAAATCACCCGGATCATACAGTAAGATGGAACAGTTTTTATATTCGTGAAGACTTGAATGAAATACTAATTGAAGACATAGTTACTGGAGAAGTTATTTCCTTGGGGCAATGGAGAGAGCTTTATAAAGACCGAGGATATTAGAATTTGTAAGAACGCATACAAATCACCATTGGAGGCTTTAAGGAGCTGACATCCGTGTCAGCTTCTGGCTCCGCGGGGCACAGTCCATCATCTAACAATGCACTCACGTGGCATAAGCCTATAGATTGTGGTAAGTAGCAGAATGACTTTCGATAGTACTCTTGATATACATCCCTTCACCGGGTGTCACCACCGTCAGGGGGAAGGGCCCTGTGGGTCCGGTTCAGTGGCGTCGTGAGTGCGAAACCGTTATATGACAGGTGATGCAGGTTGGTTTATTCTAGTACTACCATTTTTATATAGCATATCTATATAATATTGCAAGTTCGGTGAGAGGAGAAAATAAATGGATACTAAAGAAGTAAGTAATAGTATAGGTTATTGTGGTCTGGTATGTAAGTTATGCCACTTAGCAGATAAGTGTGATGGCTGTAAGTCGGAACATAATTGTTGTGGGCGGTATTTATCAGAGTCAGGGTGTTATCAATATAATTGCTGTGTAGAAAAAGGCATCAATGGATGTTGGGAGTGTAAAGATTTTCCTTGTGACAACGATATGTTTAGTGATGGGCATGATATTAGGCTTCGTGCATTTGTTCGTTGTGCTAAAGAAGAAGGCATTGAGAAGCTTGCAGAATATGTAATTATAAATCAGCTAAACGGAATATCATATGGATACCAAAAAGATTATGATAATCTTGGAAGTGAGGACATAGTGCTAAACTTATTAAGGACAGGGCATAAGTAGGCATAATGCTTATATAATGAACAAACTCCTATGCGGAGTTTGATAGCGATTTGAACCCAAGAGAGACAATATATACATAAGCGACCCATGTCAGGTCCCGGATACCGGTAGTAGTATACAAAGACTATTGGGTAAGGCGCTGCGGGGGCATCACCCATCATATAACAAAGCGCTCACGCTGCGGCACGGCGGGATGGTGCAAGGAAGCATTCGTGCCTTGGGTCGCGGAGGATAGCTAAACTGTAGTTTTGTTTAGGTAGCAACCACACCCCTTCAACAGGAGCAGAGATCCGCCTAGGGGACAAGCTCTGCGGGTCCGGTTCAGAGGTGTCGTGAGTGCGGATCCGTTATACGACACCGCGCGCGATAACAATTTAAATATAAGGAGAGAATTTTATGAATGCATTTGCTTTATATGAGAAATTGGAGAACGACTTTATTAGTTCTCAACTATTTGATGAGTGGGCAAATTATATGAATGATGTTGAAGATTATATATGTGATAATTTCAGAAAAAGGAGTATGGGATTAGTCTGTGACTTTGCAAAAGAAGTTGGTAAAGTATATACTGCGGTATTTCCTACAAAGGAAGTCATGCAAAAAATTATTAACGATGAGGCAAGGAACACAATGCTATTTGTTCATCATCCTTCTATTTGGGACATAAGAAAAGCTCCTGATATTTTTTACCAAATGCCAATAAGTCTGCTTGAAGCGTTTAAGAATAGTAAAATTTCAATATATAATTTGCACGTTCCCCTTGATAATTTCAATGAATATTCTACAAGTAAAACTTTGGCAGAAGCATTGGGTATTGAAATTGAAAAGCCTTTTGCCCAATATCGTGGATCTTTATGTGGTGTTATCGGAAAAACTAAGTATAAGAATATTTATGATTTGCAAAAACAATTTTCTTCGTTGTTGAATCATGATAGCAAATTATATATGTATGGAGAACAAGATATAAAAGATGGTAAAGTCGCAATTATAGCAGGTGGTGGAAATAGCAAGGATTTTGTTTTAGAAATGCTAGATAATGAAGTTAGTACATTAATAACAGGGATTACATGTAAAAACGCCCACTCTGAAGCAGTTCACAGGCTTGAGCAAGAAAGTAGGATTAATGTTATTGGGGGTACACATTACTCCACAGAAAAGTTTGCTTGTATAGCTATGTGCAAGTATTTTAGCAAATTAGGCTTATCTTCTGAGTTCATTGAAGATGAGCCAATATTAGAAGATATGTAGGTTGTTTTTTTATAGGCACAGATAATGGTGACAGTTCAAGCTTAGCGGGGGAGCGTGGCTAAGAAGTGCGATTTCTATAATGAGTATTGGTAGATTTATGTGTAGGAAAGACTATTTATATTTTAGGGGTGTGATGAATATGGGTTCGGGGTATGAAATAACAATCCCAAAGGAGAAAGAAGCTGACTTTATTGGGAATATGCTGCTGAAATTCAATCTTGAATCAAAACCACTTTCTCAGGAAGAACCGTTTATCAGCATTAACAGATGCATAAAAGATGAGAACGGAGAGATTATTGGAGGGATTTTGGCATGTTTGGCATTATGGAATATTCTCAGTATTGACACATTATGGGTAAAAGAAGAGTTTCGAAATAAGGGGATTGCGAAACAATTACTAAGCCTTGTGGAAACTGAGGCGAGAAATATGGGATGTCATATTGTGTATTTGAGTACATATGACTTCCAGGCGAAAGATTTTTATTTAAAAAATGGATATGAAGTTTTTGGTGTATTAGAGGATTGCCCCAAAGAGCATAAACTTTATCATTTATCCAAGAGATTATAAACAAAATTGGTAATATAGCAGTTATGCCAAAACATTCTTATAATGAGCAAACTCCTATGCGGAGTTTGTGAAATCTAACCCAAGAGAGACAATATTTACAAAAGCGACACATGTAAGGTACTGGGTACAGGAAACAGTACAGAAAAAACAGGGCAAGGCTGTGCGGGGCACCATCCACCGCATAACAATGCCCTCGCTCTGCAGCACGGAGGGCCGGGGCAAGTGGCGTGCGTGCCTTGGGTTGCTGAATCCATTGCGCTGGAGCAGGGCAGCGACTACACCCCTTCACCGGGAGCGAAGCTCCGATAGGGGACTAGCTCTGTGGGTCCGGTTCACTGGCGTCGTGAGTGCGGAGACGTTAGGTGACATCTGAAAATTGTTTGACATACTATGAAAGAAGGGCTTTGGAAAATGTTCAATAATGAAGACCAGAAGTATAAATTAATCCGAAGTACTTCTGCAATTACGCTACTCGCATATTTAGCATTTTTGGCTTGGCGGATGTTTTTCTATGCTTATGCTAATTATCATAGAGTACAGAATGCTAAGCTGGAATATAATCTTATGCCATTTAAGACGATACTTAATCTCCTAGGGAACTACGATAAATATGATTTTACTTTTTGGATTTATAATTTGTTAGGTAATGTTGTAGTTTTTATACCACTTGGAGTATTGCTCACGCTGGTGATCAAACGAGGCAGCATAAAGAATACTCTTGGTACATCATTTTTGATTATTGTGCTAGCTGAGACAATGCAATTGGTAACAAGAGTAGGAGTATTTGATGTTGATGATATTATTCTAAATTTATTAGGATGCTTAGTAGGATACGTACTTGGCTCACTTCTTAGGAAGTCTATATATAAGTTATAAATTTTATGGGTCAAAAAGGTGATTTTTCAGACACCGTATAATAATGCGCTCACGCTGCGGCGCGAAGCTCCACCAGGGAGAAGGGCGCTGGGGTCTGGTTCAGTGGTGTTGTGAGTGTTGAGACGTTATATGACAGATAATACAGATTGATTTGTTTAAGAAGTGCTATTTTTATATTAGAATAGATAGTATATTGCGAAATAGTTAATAGGAAGAAGGTGACTAATTTGGTTATATTCAAAGAAATTACAAAAGAAAATTTTTGGGATTGTATTGAACTTTCAGTTGCTGAAGAACAAGTCAGCTTTGTGACATCAAATGCAGTTTCAATTGCACAATCCAAAGTTCAAGAAGAATGCATACCACTGGCAGTATATAGTGATGACTTAATGATAGGATTTGTAATGTATTGCATTGATACAGATGATGGCGAATATTGGATTTATCGTATGATGATAGATAAAAAATATCAATCAAAGGGGTATGGCAGAAAGACTTTGGAAAAGCTTTTAGAAATCATCAAACAGGATAAAAATCACAATACGATTTTTCTTGGAGTACATAAAGAAAGTGCATATGCAGTGAAACTTTATAAGAGTTTTGGTTTTGATTTTAATGGACAGGTCTTTGGTAATGAACATATCATGAGATTAGATTACTAATTTCGAGTAATATGGGTAATCACACAATAATAATATCATTTGGTTTTTATAAGGCACAAACTCCTTTGGGGAGTTTTGTAGAGATTTAAACCAAGAGAGACAATACTTGCACAAGTGACGCATGACAGGTCCCTGGTCCCAGAAGTGTGCTTCGGGCAAAGTCATGGCAACCACACCTCTTCACCGGGAGCAAAGCTTCGCCAGGAGGACAGGCTCTGTGGGTCCGGTTCAGTGGCGTCGTGAGTGCGAACCCGTTAGGTGAATCGCCCCATAGGTTTGTTAAGGTAAACATATAGATTATTTAATAAATGTGAGGATATGGGTTTGATGCAAAATAAAATGAAACCGATTGCAAGATCAAAGTTTAGGATTCTTCTAGGGAAAATGTATTATACATTTATGAAGTATTTGCAATGGTATTTTAGCGGCAATAAATATGCAAAAAGAATTAGTAAGAATCTATTTCCATATATTAGCTTTTCACATAGGACGCCACTGTATAGAAGGCTAAAAGATGTTGATATGTGGATGCAACAAAATAAAGTAATAAATTTAAGAATTGCTGTAAAGAAGCTAGATGGAATAGTTATAAATTCTGGAGAAACATTGTCTTATTGGAAGCTAATTGGAAAGCCAAGCAGAAGAAAGGGATACAAAGAAGGGATGGTCTTATGCTACGGGGGCTTTCATCCAGGAGTAGGAGGGGGATTGTGTCAGTTATCAAACATGATATATTGGTTGACGTTACATACACCTCTGACAGTAACTGAAAGGTATAGACATAGTTATGATGTATTCCCTGATTCAAATAGGAAACAGCCTTTTGGAAGCGGTGCAACATGTGTGTATAATTACAGGGACCTACAAATATATAACGGAACAAATACGCCATATCAGCTACATTTGTATTTGACCGATGAAGACTTATGTGGGGAATGGAGAATGGTAGAGAAAGAATTATTTAGATATGAGATATATGAAAAAGAGCATAAAATAACGCATGAATTCTGGGGTGGTTATATAAGACATAATGTATTACATAGAAAGGTATATTCACATGAGGGAGAAGATATAGTTGATGAATTTATTACGGAAAACCATGCAATTATGATGTATCTGCCATTCTTGGCAGAGAGAGCTGTAGACTAAATTTGTATAGAAATACACTCGACTTATGGGGCGACATCATATAACAAGGCCCTCACGCTGCGGCACGGCAGGAAGAAGGGAGGATTATTGTATGCAAGGTATTAGTGGTATTGCGTTAGCTTATAGTACTTTAGGAATTATCAAGGAAGTTCTAGAAGCATTTGTCTATATATCAATTATTGTTGTATCATTTAAAGGTTTACAAGCATTAAATCTCTACATTAGTAAAAACACATGATTAAAAACAAATATTACACTACAGTGAGGTGCGAGAGATGAAAAATAGTTTTTCTGAGGTTAAGCTATTTCAAGTAAAGCCAGATAAACTGATTGAATTTGAAACATTGATAACTACTGTAGCTGAAGAACAAAAGCAGCAAATGGGTTGTATTGACATCAAATATGTCAAGCGTTTTTTTACCATTGATGGTGTCGAGAGCGGAGGACCACCGCGAGAATTAACCAAAATTGTAAAGTGTGTGAAGTATTTTTCTTATTGGGAGTTCGACAATAAGGAGAATTACGGCAAAGCGACAGAATGGTTTTTCAAAAGATATTTCAAGGATATTCAAAAGTTACTGATCATGCCTTTTGATATTAACTGTGGAAATTCAATATACTAAAGTACCATAGCAATCATGTACGCCCTACAGAAAGGCAGGGGACATAATTATGATTAGCTCCATAAGTCATATTACTTTTGTTGTAAAGGATTTGGATAAAACAACTGAACTGTTTATAGAACTGTTTAATGCCAGAGAAGTTTATTATAGTGGAGAAGAAAGGCACTCTTTATACAAAGAGCGGTTTTTTATTATTGGTAATCTATGGATAGCGGTTATGGAAGATAGTAATATAATAAATAGAACCTATCATCACATTGCATTTAAAATAACAGAATCTGATGTGGATTATTACCTGGCCAAAATTAAAGATTTGAATTTAGAATTAAAGACACCAAGGATATTCCATATATTTCTATGACTATGATAATAACCTGTTTGAACTACATACGGAAACACTAGAACGAAGGCTAGAGTCGTATGCAGAAATAGATAATAGCTAGATTGATTTATATGGTGTTAGCATGTATATACAGTACAAACTTTTATAGGCCAAATAATACCTAATGGGAGTGCAACTATATTCGGAGGTGGCAAAATTGAGTCAGTTGGAAAGCATAGGCAATAATTCTTTACCTATTAAGTGCTTGATAGTGGTGTATTCATATCATCATAACAATACAGCCAGGATTGCTCAGGTTTTTACGGAGGTTCTTAATGCACAGATCAAGACACCGGACCAGGTAACTCAGGAGGAGCTTCAGCAGTATGATCTTATTGGCTTTGGCTCTGGAATAGACAGTGGGAAGCACTATAAACCCATTCTGGACCTTGTGGATAGGCTATCAAAGGTCAACGATCAGAAAGCTTTTATATTTTCTACAAGCGCAATACAGGGAGCAGCCAAGGTAGAGAAGGATCATTCATTTATTAGGGATCAGTTGACCTCAAAAGGTTTTATTATTATCGATGAGTTCAGCTGCAAGGGATTTAATACAAATAGCTTTCTCAAGTATTTCGGTGGAATGAACAAAGGAAGACCGAACAGTGAGGATCTCAAGCACGCAGGAGAGTTTGCATTTGGCTTGCTGCAGAAGGTAAACAGACATTCTTGATATAGATAGAAGGGTTACTAGTAGTTGCTTCAGGCAAGAGTATCAGTAATTCTCTAAACACAAAGAAATACACTGAAAAGGGGTTATTTTATGAAATGTAGAAATTGTGGTGAGGAATTTAGTTGTGATACTACGGATGTGAAGTCAAAGACTACACTCGATTGGTTCAATATGTTGATTGAAAGTGTTGATAAGCTTCCTCTTGAAACAAAAAAGGAAATGATAAAAGGTTGTAGTGTTACCCATTTTAACGCCTTGAACATGGAGGATGTTTTAGAGAGTTACGTAGGTGACATACATAGCTGTATTAAATTTTTAGAGACAGAGTGGAATTGGTTAGTGAAAATAAACGAGGAAGACAGAGTGATATATGCTGATGAAAACAAAGCACAATGTGTTTGTCCTATAGTCAAATTTGGTGATATTAAAACGCCGTTAATGTGTAATTGTTCGGAGGGCTTTGCTGAGAGTATGTTTTCGAAGGTTCTTCAGAGAAATGTAACTGCAAAAGTTATTAATTCAGTCTTAAATGGTGATAAAAGCTGTGTTTATGAGATCAGGTGGGATTTGTAAAACTACGATCAGGGAACTGCCTTCCTGGCGGTCGTTGAGCAGAGAGACGACCAAATTCACGGTATAATACCCTCACAATGAGGCGCAGCGGGCATACACAAGAGATTTTCTTTTTAAGGAGGACTATATGGAGCTTTATAAAAATGAGTATACATTAAAGGACGGTCAAAAACTTATCATACGCACTCCGGAAGAAGATGATGCACAAGGCTTGATCGATTTGATTACAGCTGTTGATTGTGAATCAAAATTCTTGGCACGTGAACCTGGCGAATTCAATTTCACAGCGGAGCAAGAAAGAGAGTTTATTAAAAATAGCATAACTAGTGCGGATAGCATTTTCCTAATTGCGGAAATAAACGGTAGAATAGTGGGGAATTGTTCAGTTGGTACAGTTTTGAGCAATAAAAGATATCTTCATAGAGCAGAAATGGGTATTGTCGTAAGACGGGATAATTGGAACATGGGTATTGGCAAAATCTTGATGCAGGAGTGTATTAATTGGTGCAAGAAAATAGGTGTCGAGCAGCTTGAGCTTGAAGTAGTCACTGAAAATGATCGGGCTATTTCAATGTATCATAGTTTCGGTTTTGAGATCTATGGTACAAAGAAGCATGCATTGAAGTATGCCGATGGATCTTATGCAGATGAATACTTTATGTGTCTGTTCCTTAACTACACTAAACCCTAGCCCGATATTGTTACTACAATAAAATAAAGCTTATTGAAAATGTAAGGAGTGATAATATGAAACCTGTAATGTCAAGCATTATGAACCGCAGAAGCATCAGAGCATTTTCACCGCAGGAGGTAAGTAAGGAGGATATTATGCAATTGCTTACTGCCGCCGGCTGGGCTCCGTCAGGCAATAACCTGCAGCCGTGGAGATTTTCTGTGGTAATGGACGACAAGGATCTGCTGAGAAAGCTGTCATCATTTACCATATATAATAACTGGGTGCAAAATTCCGCTTGCTTGATCTCGGTATTTCTTGATACCAAAGTATCTGACCCTAAAATACATGATATTCATTTAAAGCATGTTCAAGCAATTGGAGCTGCAATACAGAATATGCTGCTTGCTGCCCATGAGTTGAAGCTGGCTACATGTTGGATAGGAGAAATTTTGAAAAATGAAGATAAGGTTAGAGAATTACTGGGAGTAGCAGATGATCTTCAATTAATGGCGGTAATCGCCGTTGGCCATTCAGATAAAAAGGATTCGAAATCCAAGAGAAGAGAAGTTTCAGAAAACATTGTAAGCTGGTTATAAACTATTTCTACGGAGGAATATGATGAAAAGGAAGCTGGTTCTGTCTGTTAATTATTGTTATTCTCACGTATGGTATGAGTAGTATAATATGGTATAATGTGGTATATAAGACAATATGTAACTTGATAAAAATATTTTATTGAGGAGTGGGAAGATATGGATGGTAAAATGGTAAAGCATTTTTTTACGGATCAGATTAGACCAATTTTAATCGCACTGCCGGTAAATATGTTGATTGCATTGCTATACTGCTATATAAGCAAAAAAATGACAATTGTCCCATATACTAATGCACTGTTTATCATCGGGGGTATATATGCGGGTATCGGGGGGCTGAGCTATGTAGGAGCAGAGAACATAGGAACTGCAAATCAAATGCTCGTAAGAAGGGAAGGCAGCTTTAGAAAAAAGGATGAATCCATCACCAAAAACTTTAATACGACACTTTTGCTAATAGGGATAATCACAATGGTGGTTTCCTATGTGATAGGTACTTTCAAATAGCAAAAGTTAGATTCAGAACAGTCAACTATAAATATTGCTTTTGAAGGGAACAAAAATGAAGAAAACTATCATAGGTTGCACTCTCTCAATTGTTGGAGCGTTAGGTTACCTGGCAGTTATGATATATGTAGGAAACAATCTGGTTTCCGGCTGGGGGACACCTCCGGGCAGGTTTTTGACAACAGTAGGTGAAACTGAAATGTCAGTTCCGCTTATTGTTTCTATCATGATTTTGGTTACAGGTATGTGTATCATGGCAGTGGAATATGCGAGGAAAGGGAATTGAAGTCTGTGACTTTGCAGGCAGCGACTTGAGGTTTGCTGCCTTTTAATTTTTTGTAAGTATGCTGCCATATTGCATTGAGTGGAAAAAAGTGTTATATAGATAATAATGGAATTGGAGCGTTAAGGGGGATTAATACATGAAGCACAAAGGTACTGTGAGAATTGAGACTGAGAATTTGATGCTACGCAGGTTTAAAATAGACGATGCAGAGGCAATGTATAAAAATTGGGCCGGCGATGCTGAGGTCACAAGATATCTTACCTGGCCTA
Organism: uncultured Clostridiaceae bacterium; assembly: GCA_964574195.1. Classification (GTDB taxonomy): domain Bacteria; phylum Bacillota; class Clostridia; order Lutisporales; family Lutisporaceae; genus BRH-c25. Next base: position 18,185 of record CAZNMO010000042.1, read on the forward strand.
CACATACAGATGTAGAGGTTTCCAGAAAGGTTATCGGAATGTGGGAAAAGGATTATGAATCAATAAGCAACTATCAGTGGTGCATAGAATTGAAAGAGCTGGGGCAGGCCATAGGCAGTATCAGTGTTGTCAGTTTAAAGGAAGATATAGCTATGGTCGAAATCGGTTATTGCATCGGAAAGGAATTCTGGGGCAGAGGCATTACATCAGAAGCGCTGAATGCCTTGATCCATTTCTTTTTTGAAGAAGTACAGGTGAACCGCATTGAAGCAAGACATGATTCCAGGAATATTTCGTCAGGTAAGGTAATAGAGAGATGCGGACTGATCAGGGAAGGGATGAAGAAACAAGGCGATAAGAACAATACAGGTATCTGTGATATAGTTTTTTATGGTTTGATTAGGGATGACTGGAAACAGATCTGAATTATGTTTGTCAGAAATCATATCAAATTTTTGGAGGTATAGAATGGCTAAGTATGAAGTAACCATCAAAGGACAATTTGAGACAGTGGTGGAGCATTTGAATCAAGACATTCTCAACAGTGGAATATCAATGAACTTGGTGGATGAAAGCGGTTGTGTCTTTGGGGATACAAAGGTTGCAGTCAAGGTATATGACAAATATTTTATGCGGAACGGAAGCAGGGCAAGCTTAAGCCTGACAGTAGTAAGTAACGGCGATGATATCTTTATTTCGGCAATTGGCGCTGGAGGCGGTCAGGGTGTGATATTCAACTTCAGTCTTGGTGCTGAAGACGATATGGTTGCAGTAGTAGAGGAGAGCGTTGGACGATTAGGATAGAGGTCGACAAGTTAGATTGATCGTGATGAGGTGAACTAATATGGAAAACCTTATTTCTGAGGAGAGGTTCGGTATATTGTCTGAAGCGGACAAATCCTTTATCCAAGCTTTTGACAAGGAAATCGCCAGACTTGGCTACAGCTCAGGAGGAAGTATCGGAGATGGTTTCTGCTGGGGCAGGTACATGATAATCTACTCAAAGGTAGGGGTGAAGAGCAAACAGGTAGCCGCGCGTATTTACATAAGAGCTGACAGTATCGTTCTGCGCCTTTTCCTGAATGGCTTGGACAAGCACAGGGAGTACATTGAAGGCTCCCCAAAGCATATCAGAGAGGTTTTCACTGGAGAACACGGGAATTGTACCCATTGCCACAATGATAAGGGAGGCAAATGCAAATTCAGAAAGGCCTATACACTTGATGGCAGATATATAGAAAAATGCAATGGTATAACCTTTGAATTCCATGAGCCCAATATCGAGAAGTTACCAGATTATATCAGCCTTCTGAAAGAGTTCTATCCAGGTAGAAAAAGAGCAGGCATGAATTAGTTGATAGTGCCAATTAAAAAAATAACAGTTAGGAATATCAATTTCGGAGATGAATGATATGGAGATCAGGCGGGCTGAACTAGAGGATATAAGGGATATAAGCCGCATACATGCATTAAGTTGGAAATCTGCCTACAAGGGAATCGTTCCACAGCCTTATCTGGATGGACTTAAGGAGGACTTCTGGGTATCCGGCTTTTCAACATGGATAAAAGAGGATGTTTTAACTGCAAGGCTCATATTTGATAATGGCAGTCCTGTAGGTTGTATTGCCTATGGGAAATCCAGAGATGAGTCATTGCCGGATTGGGGAGAAATCATATCCTTGTATCTGCTTCCTGAGTACTTTGGAAAGGGGTATGGAAGAAGTTTGATCCTAAGTGCATTGGAGGACTTGAAACAGTCTGGTTATGAAAACATATGCCTATGGGTATTGAAGAATAACAGAAGGGCAAGAGAGTTTTACGAAAAAATAGGTTTTAAATGTGGTAGTGATGAGTATATTTTTGAAATCATGGGGGAAAAGCTCACGGATGTAAGGTGTGTTTACGGGTTTGAAAATGTATAAATAGAAAGGATATAAGCCAATGAGAAATATTGTTTTACTTATCGTTGACGTTCAGACAGCCTTGATAGCAGGTCATCCATATAATGAAAGGACGGTTGTTGAAAATATAAAAAAGCTGATTGCTGTAGCCAGAGAACACAAAACTGAAGTCATATATGTAAGGCATGATGACGGTAAGGGTGAAGAATTGGAATATGGTTCCGATGGTTGGAAGATATATTCGGAAGTTGCTCCTGTTGTTGGAGAAAAGATATTCGATAAAAGATACAACAGTGCGTTCAAGGATACAGACCTGAAGGAGTACTTGGAGGCAAGAGGGGTGGATACTATAATACTCACAGGACTTCAGACAGAATATTGCATTGATGCCACAGTCAAGGTTGCTTTTGAATATGGCTTCAAACTGATGATTCCGGAAGGAACAAATACTACCTTCGATAATAAATACATGAACGGAGAAAGGCTGTATGAGTTCTATAACCACAAAATATGGGCCAAACGTTTTGCTTCAGTTGTTACTGTTGAAGATACAGTCAGAGCTTTGGCGGGGAACTAAGAAGTCGTGTCGGGACAACGTGATCATGAACAGGAGTGGCAAGAAAGATGGAAGGTAAAGTCAGACTGACAAATGTATGTCCTGTATTTCTATCAGAGGATGTGAAAAGGACTGTAGAGTATTATGTGGAAAAGCTGGGCTTCAAATATGCGGAGCATTATGACAAAATTGACAATTTTGCAACCATATACAGGGATGATATAGAGCTTGTAATAGTTCAGACAAAGTATGGGAAGATAGAATCCAACACCGTAAGGTACGGCGCCGGTTATGATGCTTATATCGATACAGATACGGTAGAAGGCGTAGATATTATATACAAGGAGTTCAGGTCTAAGGATGTTAAGGTAGTATCTGAGCCAAGGAAAACGGACTATGGCTGCTATGAGTTTGTAGTTGAGGATATTGATGGAAGGTTTATTGGAATCGGTTTGATATATAGCAAGCAGATTTATTTCAGGAATTCGAATTTTGAAACTGGGTATTTCGGCTAGAGGGATAAAATTACGGGGTGAATTATGAAAATCAAAGATCAGAAGGAGTATTTCAACAAAACCTATGAAGGCTGGAAGGATATGTCTGATGAGAAGGGCAGGATAATCTTAGAAACAATAGACAGACTAGGCATATTCGAAGGCAGCTCGGTGCTTGATGTAGCTTCGGGTACTGGTGTATTTTACGGTGCACTGAGAGGCCGGGGCTTATGTAATTATGTGGCTCTGGATATATCGGAAAACATGCTCAAGGAACTGGAAGTCCTGTATCCAGAAGCAAAAACAATATGCGATGATTTTGACAAGGAAATTGTTCTGGGGGATAGCTTTGATTACATTGTCATATTCAACAGCATACCTCATTTTGAGAATTTGGATATGGTATTTGACAATGCAAGCAGGCACCTGAAGAACGGTGGGACCTTTGCAATAGTTCATTCAAAGACACGAGATGGTTTGAAACAGCATCACATGAGCATAGGCTACGATATGGGCAGACCGGCGATCCCGGAGGATTCGGTATTGCTTGAAGTTGCGGGTAGATTTGGGTTCAAGGATTGTGCGATGAGTGATGATGAGTTTTTCTACTTCTGCTGTCATAAATAGAGGTAATGAACATCTGAAAGAAGGTATTGTAATGAAACAGAAAATCAAGGATTTTATACTGAATAACGGGGCTGATGTGGTCGGTGTCGCAGGTATGGAACGATTTGAGCAGGCACCACAGGGATTTCATCCCAGGGATATCTTCCCAGGCTGCAATTCTATCATTGTCTTTGGCATTGCTCTGCCTAAGGGGCTTACAAAGGCAGAGCCAACGATGATCTACGGTCATTTCAACTATGCCTTGTGCCCTCCTGTGGATTGGATAGCCTTAAGGGCTGCAAAGGAAATAGAGAGGCTAAATGGAGGGTATGCAGCACCGCTTCCTTCAGACGGGCCTTATGAATACTGGGATGCAGATAAGCTTGAAGGCAGAGGCTTGATCTCAATGAAACATGCTGCTGTAATGGCTGGCTTGGGAACTATGGGTAAGAGCACACTTCTCCTGAATGAAAAGTACGGCAATATGCTGGTGCTTGGCGCAGTGCTTACCGATGCTGAGCTTGCTTCGGATCCACTGTCAGAGAGCATCTGTATTGAAGGCTGCAGCTTGTGTATTGACAACTGTCCGTCAGGGGCTCTGGATGGACGTCAGGCAAAGCAGGCCAATTGCAGGCCCAATACATACGGTACCAATGCAAGAGGCTATGATATAGTCAAATGCAACAAATGCAGGGTAATATGCCCTATGAGGTTCGGGAAAAAGAAAACCATATAATAAACATTTATTGAGGTGAGATATATGGAGCAGGTGCATGAATCCGTCAAGCAAATGTGGCGGGCTTATCTGGATTCCATAGATAGGAATGCTGAAGACCCAAATATGAAATATGAAGCCTGGCATTTCTGCGATAACCAAAAGGATGCTGATGAGCTGGTGGAATTGGTAAGGCAGGGTGTAAAAAGGGCTACCACAGGATTGTATTACTTTTATGAATTGGAGGAGGAAGCACTGCCGGAGGTTGGAAACCTGAATATAGTCACAGATTGGAAAGGAATAGCCAGATGTATAATCAAAACCACTAAGGTTATGGTGCTGCCCTTCAGAGCTGTTCCGGAGGAATTCGCATTTACCGAGGGGGAAGGAGACAAATCACTGAATTATTGGCGTAAGGTGCATATAACCGCCTTTAACAGGCACTTGAAGCCTCTGGATATGGATTTCAATGAAGATATGCAGGTAGTATGTGAGGAATTTGAGGTAGTGTTTAAGTAGCAGTATTATAGATAATTAACTTAATAGAGGGGCGGAATAATGGGGTTATTGATAAACAACGATCCTTCAGAAGAGGATGTACTGAAGATACGCAGGAAATTGCAGGAGTATAACCTGAAATACTTTGAAATAAAGGATGAACCTTCTTTCACCATAACCGATACGGACGAAAAAGGAGATCTGATTGGCGGTATTGCCTGCACTATTGTCGGGCAATGGCTGGAAATCGACTTTCTTTGGGTCAGTGATGAACAGAGGGGAAAAGGCTTGGGGAGCAAGCTTCTCCGCGAGGCTGAACGGCATGCTATGGAGAATGATTGCACCATGTCCTTTCTGACTACCATGAGCTTTCAGGCGCAGCCCTTCTACCAGCGCTATGGATACAAGACTGTATATGTTCAGAAGGGGTATCCAATAATAAATGAGAAGTATTTTATGGAAAAGCAGTTGAATTAGATATGATTATAATACGCTAAAAGAATAATTATTTAGCTTGGAGGGATTTTTAATGGCAGCGACCGTAAAACCTGTTATAGACCTGGAGCTTTTGGAAAAACTTGATGTGAGAGTTGGTACAATAATGCAGGTCGATGATATCGAGAACTCAAAAAAGCTGGTGAAGCTGACAGTTGATTTTGGCGATTTCACAAGGACAATACTTGTCGGGATGAAGGGGGAAAGGGATAACCCCAAGGAAATCGAAGGCAGGCAGGCCCTTTTTATTGTGAACCTTGCCCCAAGGAAAATGGCAGGGGAAATGTCCGAGGGCATGCTTTTTGATATTGGATATGCCGATGGTATAACACCTGTACTGGCACAGCCCGAGAAGCAGGTCCCGAATGGAACAAGAGTTGGTTAAAGGAGAAGCAGTAAATGGAGAAGATCACTGTTCTAAATATAAGAAGCAGCTTTGGTAATATTGAGCAATATATACATCCGGTTGTTTTGCAGGATGATAATGAGATGATTTTGGTCGATTGCGGATATGTCGGTTTCATGCCTAACATTGAAGCGGCGATGGAAGCAGAAGATCTGGATTGCAATAAGCTTACCAAGATATTGATAACACATCATGACCATGACCATATGGGGGCTTTGTGGGATTTGAAACAAAAGCATCCCGGGATCAAGATCGTCAGCAGTATAGTCGAAGCTCCATATATTTCGGGGAAGAAGAGATCTATGCGCTTGGAGCAGGCTGAGGCGCTGCTGGTTGGTGCCGAAGGGGAACAGAAAGCCTTCGGAGAAGCCTTCTGTCGAATCCTGAAAAGCGTCAAGCCTGTGGATGTTGATATTACTGTACAGGGTGGAGAGGTTTATGACTGGTGTGGAGGCTGTACGATCCTTGACACTCCAGGGCATACACCGGGACATATTTCCTTATACCTTGGAAGTAAAGATACAATAATAGCAGGTGATGCAGCTGTATTGGAAAATGGAGGACTGTCAATCGCAAACCCGCAGTTTACATTGGACATGGAGAAAGCAGCAGCATCTATTAACTGTCTATCCAGCTATGGAGCGAGTACGATCATTTGCTATCATGGCGGGGTATATACTCGTAAATAACAAATAGTGGAAATAGGTAAGGCGGGCTTTTGACGAGCAGAAGGAGGGCAAAAGTGATAATAAGAAGCTATACTAAAGAGGATGAAGACCTTCTATTCGAGTTGATCAGAGGCGAAGGCAGCGATTGGGATTGCTACTCTTCACCTGGTTCAATGGATAGATACAGGCAAGCTGTTGAAAATTCAATTACCTATGTGGCATATGAAGGAGAGACACTTTGCGGCTATGTAAGGGCTGTCGATGATTTTGGATTGGATATTTACATATATGATCTGCTGGTGTCAAAGCAGTTCCGTGGTCAGGAGATAGGCCGCAGGCTGATGGAGCAGGTATGTACCGGTCACCCGCAGCGGGACGTTTATGTAATGTCCGGGGTCGATGCGTACTATACAAAGGTGGGCTATGAACGTGCGGGATCGATTTTCGTGGTAAAGGTAATATAAATAAAGCTGATACAGCTATCGGACGGTGATAAAATGAGTGGGAATAATGTAACAAGCTTGAACTATATGGATAAGGAAATCATACTTATTGCTACAGCGCATGTGTCAAAGGAAAGTGCAGAGCTGGTAAAGCAGGTAATTGAAGAGGAGCATCCGGACAGCATATGTATAGAATTGGACGAGGAGCGCTACAGGAACATGCAGAATCCCAAGGCATGGGAAGAGACTGATATTGTAAAGGTAATAAAGACACACAAGGTAGGCTTTCTAATTGCAAACCTCATATTGGGGTCCTACCAGAAAAAGCTTGCAGGAAAGCTGGATACACCTGTAGGTGGAGAAATGCTTCAGGGGATACAGAGTGCAAAGGAGACCGGCGCGAATCTTGTTCTGGCGGACAGGAACATTCAGACTACATTCCTCAGAATATGGCGCAAATTGAGTCTATGGGAAAAGCTAAAGCTGATTTTCAGCCTGATCTTCACAATGGATGATGATACTGAAATCTCTAATCAGGACCTTCAAAATCTGCTTAAGGAAGACATGCTTGAATCCCTGAC
>CAZNMO010000043.1:0-11519 GCA_964574195.1 uncultured Clostridiaceae bacterium
TATATGGGCTAACTCATGAGCTGCACTAGATTGCCTTCTCGCCGCTGATCCTTTATCATTTCCTAATACTACCACAAAATGCTTCTCTCCATTAATATTCTGTTGCTGGCTAAAAGCATCTATGCAGTCACTATCAGTGAGGATAGATGTTACAATTATTCCATTCTTCTCTAGTATATATACCATGTCTGTAATGGGTTCTTCTCCTAATCCCCAGTATTCTCTTAGCTTTATGGCTTTATCTTCAATTGAAAGTTCATCATCAAATTCCGGTAGATTCAACTTAGGAAACTCTATATATTCATTTAAAAAAGTAAAAAGCTTTCCAACTATTATTGTTTTTTCTTTCTGAACACTTTCATCTTTCTTGGTCATTTTACTCAATGCTCTGAAATAAGTGTTTCCCAACTTCACATTTATGATATCCTCTTCATAAAAATACTCTCGTGGAAATTTAAGAACATCAATGATTTTCATCAATATTTCAAATTGTGGATTAATCATCCCGTTTTCATATTGAGAAATTGATTGCTTGGTCACTCCTATATCATCCGCTAGGTCTTTTACTGTTTTACCTCTATATTTTCTTGCGGACTGAAGCCTAGTTCCATTAAAATTCTTATTTTTGCTAAATTCTTTAATTGCATTCTTATTCTCATTATTTAACATTTCTCATGTTAACCTCCTAAATGCACTGTCTATTTTTATTCACTTTTCTTATCTTCTTCTTTAGCTTCTTGCTTGCTTTTATCATCAACAATATCTGTATTCCTACTTTTAATTTTATCTTTTCTTATACTCAACTCAATTTTTGGCGTTGTAACTTCATAGTCATTCTTCGTATCAATAATCTCATCAATCTCTGCTGAAATATATTTGCTCCAGTCATATGTTGATAGTATATCAAGATTATAATTTGCTATATTCCCAGATATTTTACACACGCCGTCTTTGTTTTCTCTAAAAATAACATTTACACAGCCTTTAACTTCGTCTTTTATCTCTCCTATCATACTTTCCAAGTCTTCATCAATATATTGATTGGGAGTATCTTGGTAGCCTCCAAATAAATCCAACTGCTGCACTATCTCACTTTGAAGGTAACGATTCTGTGAATTTAATACCCTAACATAATGATACCGATTATTAGTATCTCTCTTTATACTGTCAAACCGATCTTCTTTAAGTATCAAAAATAAAATATTAGTTAGCGTGTTATATAGAACTATGAACTCCCATAGCTTTCCTCTGGAAACCGGATAGGTTTTAAAAGGGCTTGAGAAAGAATCTCTAATGTTGGCAAATATGTAATTCCATCTATCAAGAAACTTACCATTTTCAAATCCCAAATTACGCTCATTATTCCAATCCTGATATTGTTGTCTTGAATTATTTATCGCTTTGATTATTAGTTTTACATCTTTACCAGATAAAATTTCATTTGGCAGATTTCCTTCAAGCATTATAACACCTCTCTATATATTCATTATGGTAATTATACCATTATATGAAATTTTGTCAAGTATAATACCCGAATAATAAATTTATTAAACCGTAATAATAGTATTTATGCAAAAACTATAGTTATATTTTTAATACCGTGTTATTCAGTTTTCAAGGTGCAAAATTTATTTGCTAGTTATTTCGCAGTTTATTCAAAATATGCAGCTATTAGCCTATCTCTTCAATTGATCTTATCCTTGATGTGTTTATACAATCAAATACACCCTCAGGATAGTCAGAAGTGGCCTCAATAAAACATGTCCATTGAACTCCAACACTTACGAGCTTTCCTGTAAGATTGAATATACTCTTAAACCGCTTGCTCTCAAATGTGATATGAATCTTCTTACCAATGTACTGCATCAGCTTTTCTTCCATAACCGATCCCCCTGTCAACATCTTTCTCTGTTTGTGCCTCATCAGGGAGCCGCAGCTCCCCTCAATCAGTCATATTCTCCTATCTCCCAGAATCCATAGTTCATGAGTTCATCGGGTTCCTCTATCCACCCTGGCTGCGGAAGTAAATCTTCACTAAACTTCAACGGCAAATATTCATAATGAAATAATTATCTTTACCTTAATTCCCTTCATTCTCACTTACCTCCACATTATTACTTGATTTCTGTTTAAAACAGGAGTTATTTCCGCTTGCTACCTCTCAGTCTATTCCGCACCTGCGCAAGTCAACTTATGCATTATATTGTGATTCTCAACTGCTCTATCGGCGGATCATAGTTCATCCAAATAACTTCTTGTCGTGTTGCTCCGCTTTGGTCATTGCTTCTGACGCTCTTTTTGTTCCAACCTCGATTCTCAAGCATTTCTTTATACAATGTGGATTCGTAGCCTGATAAAACCACGGGCCCCGGATGCTGCAACAGCACTTCCAGGAGTTCTACATGTTCTTGTTCTTTAAGCATTTCATGAGAGTATTGCTGCTTTACATGTGACGTCCTTGTTTCTTCAAGATATGGAGGATCTGCATATATAAGGACGTCCTGGAATCTAAATCTTTTTATCAGCTCTACAGCCGGCATACATTCAACCTGGACTTGTTTCAACCTTTCAGCTGCCAATAGAATTCTGTCAGGCAGTTCATTCCAATGTCTCATAGCATATGCCTTTTCCCTGCCTTGTACATCGTTCTTCCATCCTACCTTGTACTGATTAACCCGGTATCCATGTCCCTGCCAGCACTTAACTATAAACTGTCTTGCTTGCTCATATTTGCCTTCGGGTACCTCAGCATAATACATGTAGTCATACTCATTTCTACTATATGGAGTAGCCTCAACAATCTTCGCAAGTCTTTCAGAGTCTTCTCTGATACACATAAACATATTTACTACATCCAAATTCAGGTCATTTACAGTCTCAATATTGCTTAGAGGTTTATTGAATAGTATCGCACCACTGCCGAAGAAAGGCTCTAGGTAGCTATGATGTTCTGGAAACTGGCTAACAATCCATTTAGCTATTTTCCATTTGCTCCCGGGATATTTTAAAATTGATTTCAAGCAATCACCTCACATACATCAAACTGATAAGCTTTATCGCCAGCAGTATAGGAAATATCTGCTGCCATACAATCGCATTACCTAATGCCTTAAGCCTGTTTGTCCGGTTCTTTACTCCTGTTGCGACTCTTGGAGGTTCGTAATCATATTGCTCTGCTCCATATCCTGCAGGCCAAAGTGTCTGGTCAATAAGGGTTGTAAAGATTTCCTCAAAGGCTCCAAGAACTCCGCTGCTGTCCTCTTGTCCTCCGGATCGGTATACCCTATTGGGAAGCCCATCAGCATTTCTACCCATTCCGGATTGAGCTGCCCCGACTGATTCGACACACACATGCTCAGTTCCACTTGCTTGCCATTCTCTATCCTGCGTTGTATTACCGGATTGGATAGATTCCCCCTGTCCCTGTTGTCGCTGGCATTCGGTGTCGGCCACATAATTACACTTCTTGTCAGGCTCTGAAATGCTCCACTCTGTCTGGTTGCATTGTTCGCATCGTCCGCTGTCGCTGTGGGCCATAACTTCGACTCTGCTATATCCGTCCTCAGACTCCGTGTCTGTCCTCCTCCGTGGCTCCCCACTGCATCCGCTGCATTCGGAGTTGCCCATAGTTGAATTGCATTTGATAGATTCAGACTGTGCTTGCTGCCCTCTTTCTGTTGGCTGCTCTTCAGTTCCCCCGTCCAAGTATCCGCAACTGTCATTGTGGGCCAAAATGTAGTATCTGTATCTTTGATGTGGTGCTTCGACACTGCAAGCTGGAAGGATAATTGCGATGGAAGTATACCTTGTTTCTTCAAGGTCTTTCCTGATTGTTTCGAGCACCATCTCCGCATCTTGGCATATCTCTGTTTCGGTTTCCACGATAGTTTCACTATTGGATTGCTCCATACTTCCGATTCCATCAACATTTTCAATAATAACCCAAGTGGGCTGCATGAATTGTATAATGCGGATAGCTTCCGGCCAGAGGTAGCGGTCATCTTCTGTGCCTTCTCTTTTTCCTGCGTGGGAGAAAGGCTGGCAGGGGATTCCGGCGGCAAAAATGTCAACTGCTCCAAATTCATCACCCCTCACATCGAAAATGTTTTTATATCGTTTGACTCCCGGGTACCGAAGCTCAAGAATGGTATTACAGAAGGTGTCTATTTCTATCTGCCCTTTGAGTTCCATCCCCAGTAAAAGAGCTGCATATGCTATAGCATCTATTCCACTGCATCCAGTTACTATGTTCATGCCCTACATTGCCCTCCATTCTGCCACTGCTACCAGAATCCCCGGGCCAATCCTTTCTACTTTCTGTTTATCGAAAGGCACAAGCACCGCACCATGTTGACCTTTGAGTTTCTTACGTTTTTGCTTACTTCTAGCGTTTGAACTCCTTCGTGGCATGCATATCACCTCAACTCAATTATTTGAGTCCATAACGCTTACTGGTTTCCAGCGAAATCAACCCTTTGTAAGGCTACAGCAACTTCGCTGTTCCTGATCTTGGCAGGGAAAATTATCACTATGCAGTTCTCATTGTGCCAGTATATTCCGCTTTCAGGGCTTTCCCTATAGCAAGGCCCTGTTGGCATAGACTCCTGACCATAATCAACATTGGAAGGGTCAATGATAGAAAAATACGATTCGTTCATACCCACCGATACTTTTGTTGGTGCCTGAAGTAATCTGATATTGAATCCTTCCAGCAGGAGTACAGGTGTAATCTGCAGCTTTTTATCTGCATCTCTAAAGTTCTCAATCATATCTAGGTAATTGTCCGCTGTTTCGATTTTGTATTGAGGATTCGGATTATCCTTGCTTATATAGAACATCATCTGCCTCTCTGGAACGAACCCGCATAGCTCGACAATCTGAGCCTTAATCTTATTTGGAATCTGTTCATCCCTAAGCCAGATTAACCAGTAGCCTGAGGATAGAACTATCCCATCATTCAAATAACCTATTGTAAGTCCACTATTCTTATAAGCTGTCTTCAGAATGCTTGTAAACTTTGACATATCAAGAAACATACAATCCCCTCCTAATTAACTTATCTTTTGCAATTCCACTTCCACTCTTGGAACCTCCGAGTAATGCTTGGTAACAATCAGCTCCACGACCTGAGTATCATCCTTGTATGCAATACCATTAAGTGCATCAGATACAACCTTTGCGCAGTTATCAGCATCCGGCTTCTTTGTAGGCCTTATTTGGTTACTTAACATCAGCTGCTTATTTTCTTTATTAGCACTCTTTGGTATCCCATAGAAGGCTCTTATGCTCATTTTTACCTCTCCCATATAAGGGGTAAAATCCTCAGGCCGGACCTGCTCAAACATTAGCTTTATAAGAGCTTCATAATTGACTGTCTTCTCTGGTGTCATAGTAGTGATCTTCCCAGCAAACTTATTGTAAAAAGTACGAGCCCTGGCCTTTCCCTGGGGCTCTCCTGGAATAGTGAAACTTATCAAGTTGCCACCGCTATCCTCAGCTGCTCTTCTAGCTTTGTATGCTTCATATTGTTCATCACTCATCCTAAACATGTCTTACACCTTCCCGTATATAGTCTTCTTTGCTTTTTCAATTGCCTCATAAACTGACATACCTTCAAAGTAGAGCTCTACGGAGTACCTCAAGAATTCCTCAAGCTTACGCCCACTTAACAGAGCTTTCATATTGTTTGTTTGCCTCGGGAAATATGTCATTGTGTTATGCATGCCCTGGATGTTTTTCTCTGAAAGTCCATTCTCTTTCATGAACTTCTCCTTTTCGCCAGCCCTCAAGGCATCTATGAGTTCTTGCTTTTTATCAGAGCTTTTTTTATCTGCAGGCCTTACAACTATGCAAGGACCAGAGCGACTACCCATCTCTATATTCCTGTTTGGTACTGCGTATCCCATTGTATGACCTCCCATTATCCCACTAACCTATAGTTGTCGGCTCCTTCGAGGCTTACCACTCTGCCTTCGCAGCTCTCAGTCAACCGGCTTCCTATGGCTTCATCAAAATCAATCCATTTATCAAAATCAAATTCCGTTGTGATTATCATAGGCAACCCTGCGAAATACCTGTGATTTACTATCTCGTAGATGATATTGTCATCCTTATCCCGTTTCCCCTTAAACAGATCATCCATGAAAAGCACAGATGCCTTCTTGTACTTGTTTATTTCTCTCTGGTAGTTTTCTTCATCCAGCATATTCTGCTTAAGGTATGTAATTACGTCCCGGTAGTTTGCGTACAGGACTCCTATGCCTCTCTTCATGAGAAGATTTGATATAGCTGCTGCCAGATGTGTCTTCCCGGCCCCTACTTGTCCTACAAAAGCTATGGAATTATGCTTTGATTTTCTTATCTCCTCAAAGCTTTGAGTATAATCAACTGCGGTTTTCTTTGCTTTCATAAGCACAGGATTTTTCTTAACATTGAAATTTTCAAAGGTTTTAGTCTGAAATGCTTCAGATATACCTGAGTACTCCAATATCCGCCTATATTGTTTTACCTCTCTGCAAGTACATTCTTTTGCTGAATTTGAAGTGCCATCATAGATCCATTCCATATCCTTGCATATTTCGCACTCATACTTTGGCTCAGCCTTTGGCATAGAACCTTGACTTATCATATTTTGGAGTTTTCTTATCCTCTCCTGGAGAGTTATTGCTATTGGCTCCATCTATCTTTACCCCCCTTGCCTTATGTATCTCCCATAAGTCCCTTATGGTCCCTTCACAATATTTTAGGGTCCTTATCTTATCGCTGGGATGTCTGGGCCTATACCTCTTAAAGGATTCATCAATGCCGGCAATTATGATATCCGGGGCGATCTCTGCGGCAAGAGATTTGGATAACATTATGTCTGCCGGGCTGGGCATTAGCACCCCTGATTTATCACTGAAGTAATCAAGTACACTTACATATACCTCTTTATGCTCTATACTAAGAGGGACGGCACCCTCGGGAGGAACGACATCCTCATTCTGTTCGGCACCAGAATCCAGGGCGGCACCTGGCTTATTAGTAGTAGATGCATATATATTTTCTTTAATACTTTCTTTAGACACCCTGTCAGGCTCTGTAATTGCTTCATCAGAAGCATGCTCTTCTTCGTGTTTTACGAAGTCGTTACTTCGTGTTTCACGAAGTTCACACTTCGTATTTTGCGAAGTTTCTATATTAAGATGAAGAACTTCTTTGAACAATTCATAGTCATAACCACTGACAATTGATACTTTCCATGAATCATAATCTTTGTTGAACCAGTAGCTCTTTTGTTCTTCATCGATTTCAATAACATTGGCTGCGTTAAGCCATTTCAATTCTCTCTTTATATCCTGCTCGGGTATCCCGTATAAGGTGAAGTATTTCTGCTTAGGTATACAGGCACATTTCTTACCACATCCCCAGGACAGCCTCAATACAAAGTCAAGTATCTTCCTTTGGCGTTTACTGAATTCCCTCATTCCTATCTCTTCTTGAATCCTATGCGCTATTCTAAGATGTGCATCCGTTGGTTGTGGATTGGCCAATTTATCACCTTCTTTACGGCTGGGTTATGTGGAGGCGGGGCTAAGCCCGCCTACTATAAAGCTGCTAGTTTTTCTTTTACGATCTCATAGTCTTTGACCGTCCATTCCTTGCTGCTCTGTTTTCCAGTCCAGCCTGGAGCTAATAAACCCACATCCACTGCCTTTATTTCAGCCAGCTTTGCTACTTCTTCTTTCTGATGCTTGGATGCCAAAGGAATGATCTCTATGCCTTCTTCCGCCCATTGCTTCAGTAATCGACCATGCTCCTCGGTAAGCTTTTCATATTTCATATCAAAGAGGTGTGTATTGTCTTTGGTTGCTGTAGCAATATGTGAATCCTGCTCAATGATGAAGGCGGCTGTACACTCATATTCAAATCCGTCTCTCTGCTGACCTCCCACACCGACCTTCTTTGGTGTTTGCTTTCCGTTCTTTTCTTCTAGTACATATTCATCCTTACCCCTTATAGTGGCAATTACATGTAGGTTTGCCCGGAGGATCTTATCTATGAAAGCATCATGCCTAGGTGTAATCTTGGACCAGTTCGTATAGCTGTTACCAGGCATATTGGAATGTACTTCAAGCAGGCCGCCCTTACCAATCCACTCATGAGATATGCTGTCAATGATAAGGTTATCGTAGCCGGCTGCTTCTGCAGCTTCTATCGCTTCAATATATCTCTCTGGTGTGAACGGCGGTGCGAGTTGCAGAACATCAAACTCAAATTCATTTGCATAGTATTCAGAACGCCTATTTTCGGTATCAACTAGAGCTGTTGTCCCTCCCATACCTTTTGTCAATCTTAAAGCTGTAAATGTCTTGCCTGAACCACTAGGGCCAATGAGCCCTATACGCAGCTTAACCTGTTTTCGCTCAGCTTTTTTGAACTGAAAAGACATACTACTCCACCTCCACGATTATCTTTTCAGGACGTTCTATCACGGTTACACCGGCTATCACATTACCGGTCTTCTTATCAATGACCTGTTCATCCTGAATCTCTGTGTCCTTTTTCAGAGAAGCCCAGTCGATTGACTTCTTTACCTTTATTACATCAGCCCGCTCATTTTCTTCAGCCCACCTGAGCATGTCCTCCTCATTCCTTATATACTCCGGCTGCTGCTTCTTAGCGGTCACCTTGCCGTATGGAGTACTTATCTTGTACTTGGGATCCTCCTTGCGTCTTTCTATCAGGAACATCGTAAGCAGTCCCTCAAAGTAAGCTATGCTATGCTCAATCGACTGCACTTCCCTTTCCTGCCACTGCTTAATGCGGAACATTTCAGCTTCGGCTAAATCGTCAACTTCCCGCTGTTTCTCCCTGTAAGTAGCAATCTTCCTTAATGCCCAATTCGCCTGGTCAATATCTGTTATCCTGAATCGGTCTGCTATCATCTGATCCTCTTCATCAAGTGGTAAATCAACTTTTCTCATAAACTCTTCAGCTTCCTGAAATTCGATATTTCTCAATGCATCCATTATTTATCATCCTTCCTTTGCAACTTTTATTTCTGATAGGTCAAAGTTCTTTATGCTACCCTTAATGTAGGGCTTTCTCGGTACAATAAGCTCCGGGAAGAGTATGGCCTCCTGACTTGGGTATCTGAGGTTCTTTTCTATTTGTACTTTTGCCCTGGGAACCGCAGGAGTATTGAATACACCTACCAGTACACCACTGTATATCCCCCAATAATCATCAGAAGCTATAACCTTGCTTCCTATGATGTTTGTAGCTTCTGCCATATCCATCAGGCACTCTCCCTCATTTCCCTTTCTTCAAGAGCTGCTCCCAATGCCTCATTCAATTCCTCAATCCGCGCTTCCAGTCCAGCCTTTGACTCATGATATTCATATGCAAGGCTTTCCCCTTCTTCAAGCAGATATTTGAAGTCTTTGAGATCCAAGTTGATTTCTATATTGTCAATCTCAAGGGTTACTTGATTTCCACCAGCGACATACTTAGTTTTCTTAGCTCCTATGCTTGGATTGCTACCCAAAAGGTTAATTGTTATCTTCCCAGCTTCTGACACCATAATCATCCTTTCTTCTTATGAATTGTGATATTTCCGGTAAGTAGCCATGCCACCTCGGATATGTTTTGTGTCCCAGTTTATATCCAGAACTTGTCTTACTTTTGAATACAAGCTGCTGTTTATTTGTGGCAACCTTTGAGTCATATCTCTATGTACTGTACTTTTGCATACATGAATGTGATCTGCAGTTGCCCTGACCGTTGCATTATTGTCTACAATGTATTTTGCGCTCTCCATGACACGCTCTTCTATTCCCGTACCTAACATAGGACAACCCTCCATTGAATTTTCTTCTTAGACATGTTACAATTTGATTGAAGATTTAATTTTGTGGCCATTAAGCTATTTGCTTTTGGCTTTTTTTATTTGCCTTTCTCAGCAGAATTCTTTTACCGTCACTCTTTATAAGCTCACATCCGATTTCCTTAAGGATCTCCAGCTGCTTATCTGCCGGTAGAGCGTTAAACTCAAGTACGCTCACAACTATTACCTCCTTGTCCATTTATTTGGCGAAAACCAACGACAATGCAGCTCCTGCTATATCTCTGAGTTCCTTTTTTATGTGGTCCCATTTGCGCATTTCATGCTCTTCTATGGTCCCATCACAGGCAATTTCAATCATGTCTGCATTTATCGGCTTCAGATCTCCTACTTCTTTTTGAAGCTTAAGCACCGACTTTGCCAGATCTGTATGAAGTATTTCCGGAAGAAATCGTTGCCCAACTTTGGTTGATTGCCTTAAATGTTCATAAGCTAGCCATGGGACTCCATATATCTCAATCATTCTGCATGCTACATCATCAGGCACCGGGGTCTTCCCAGTCTCATAATCTGAAAGTGACCTGGGGCTCACAAGAAGACTTTCTGCTGCTGAAAGCTGAGTTAAATCTGCAGTATTTCTAGCAGCTTGATAAATATTTGTGCATGAACACTGCATTCAAATTCACCTCCTTTCATGTGATAATAAAAATGTAAGGTTCATACATTTCCTATCAATCCCATCTAAGCTATTCCCCTGACTTATCCCGCCTTGGAAGCTTCGGCTTCCTTTTTTCTTAAATCATTGCCGCTGACCCTCACCTCCCAACCTTTTCCTTTCATCTCGCATTTTCTGTAATGCATATTGGCGATGTGCTTGCCCAAGAAGTTTAAGGAAAGCTGTTTCAGTTTTATAACTATCAGGTTCAGTTGTAGCTTCGACCTCAACTATTTGTAATTCCGCAGTTGACTTTGCCATACCTATCCCCCTAGCTTGCTTGTATAGACTTTTGTGTTCTTGCTTCGTGAACTTCATCCTCAAAAAAAATTTCCTCAATGCTTCGCTTAAAGATAACTGATATCTTTTTTGCTATGTCTAACGATGGCTTAATTGTACCGTTCTCTATTTGACAGTAATGACTCTTGTGCTTTAAGCCTAGCAATTCAACCATTTTATCTTGCGTATATCCACACTCAAGCCTATACTGCTTTAATTTATTTAACGTCACTGTTTACACCTCCATATTCATGTAACATGAACTTCATATCCTTATGATAATTCATGTATGATGAACTGTCAATATATGTTTTAAAATAATTTCATTTTTCATGAACATCCATTTAAAGTTTTCCAAGTAGTGCTAAAATTATGTTAGTTCATCTTTTATGAACAGGAGGTTAAGATGAAAACTTTAGGAGATAGATTAAGATACTTAAGAAATAACAAAGGTTCTACTCAAGAAGAGATGGGTAAAGAGCTTAATATTGCAAAATCTACAATTTCTCAGTATGAAAATAATGTAAATGTGCCTGACGCTGAAATGCTTAAGAAGCTGGCAGATTATTATCATACATCTATTGATTATTTACTCGGTCGCCCAACTCCGGATATGTCGATAATTCCAATCTTAGGCACCATACGTGCCGGCCTTCCCCTTCTTGCAGAAGAAAATTGGGACGGGCAAATTGAAGTACC
>CAZNMO010000043.1:11540-24852 GCA_964574195.1 uncultured Clostridiaceae bacterium
TGATATAAAAGCAGACTTTGCCCTCCGTGTGACCGGTGACAGTATGAGTTGGGTAGGAATTTATGAAGGTGATCTCGCAATCCTCCGAAAAGCTGATGTAGCGCAGCATGGAATGATTGTTGCTGCCGGTGTTGAGGATGAAGAATGGTCTGCTACATTGAAGTTTTTTGTAAAAGAAAACGGCACCCCGGTGCTCCGAGCTGCCAATCCTAGTTATAAAGATATACCTATGAATGGCCATCATAGGATAATTGGCCAAGTAATCAGTATTCAGAAGGATCCTCCATCGCTTTTTACATATAAACATTTCTTGAATACTAAAGATTCAAATAATAATGACTGGAATAATACAATTGAAATTGCTGCTACATATGGACTAGAAGGCAAAGATGTATCTAGCTTAATACATATGTTTAGTAAGCTAAAGGGCAACCATGAATGAGAATAGCTTAGGCATTCCATTTTTCAAGGACCTTAAAAACCAGATAAGTGAATGGGATGCTCTTATAATTCTGCTGAAATATCCTATGTGGAATACAGTTAATAGCTTCTTCAACCGACTTAGGAAATTCGAGGAAGGACTTTCATTTGCTGAATATAGTCTTGACCTTGTTGAGTCGAATAAGGAAAAGCTAGGCAAACGAGAGTTTGAAACCTATTGTACACAGTTGATTTTCCTGAAGCTTAATATGATGGACTGTTTAAATCTGTGGAGAGAGTATATTGAAGAATATGATCGGTTATTAAGTGATAAAAACTACTATTTCACTTATCAATACTCTCTTGAAAGGAATGATCCTGTATTTAATAAGTTTATTGTGAAACAAGACAATAGATATAAATATGTTCACTTCTTATATCTGCAGAATTATGTATATGAAAAGATAAAACGAAAGCTTGATAAATGGCTTAAGTGGAAAAATGTCGAGCATTTAAAAAAGCACCAGCGTGATGAATTAAGTGATGAAGAGATTGTAAGAAGATATGAGGAGATTATGTATTTTCTTTTATGTAGGTTAAATGGGAGTCTATAAGGGCAAAACGTAGTAATAGCTGAGGGGGAGTAGTTTTGAAGAAGGCTGATTATAAAAGGTTGCTAGATTGTATTGACATTCCGCATATTGATGAGAACACAAACTTCTGGATGATTAGAACTCAACATGGCTTTTTTTATGACGAATATATTAAAAATGGTTTTGTTGCTTTGGGCTGGAATATTATCACCAAAGACAGAATTAAAAAGAGTAAGAGCCCAGAAGCACAAGAACGGTTATATAAGGAAATCAAAGACAAGTATAAAGATATTCAACAACCTGGACGGCCGTATAATAAATGTCTTCGCTTTATCAATGAAATAAAAGAAAATGATATAATTATGATTCCAAGCGCCGGACGTGAGTGGATTACTTTCGCTTTGGCCGGTGAGTATTACGAAGAAGATACATTAGACTATAAGCGAGAGATAGAAATACTGACTCAAATTGAGGAAGGCTGGGATGAGACATTTGAGATTGAATGTCCTTATCGCAAAAGAAGGAAAATTAATATTTTGCGTACAATCTCAGGAAATAGATTGAACCCTAACCTGTATAAGGCTCTTGTGTCTTACCATGGGATTAGTAATATCGATGAATATGCTGATTACATATTAAGCTCTGTTTATAATACTTATTATTGGAATAAGCAAATGAACTATGTTTTTAATGTTGAAAAGCAAAAAGAAATCAACCCTGTTGATATATCGAGATTTATTATTAGCTTTGCTGGCTTGGCAGGCGATATACTGGATGACAATACTGATATAGATAAACTCGACGGTAAAATGAATATTAACTCACCAGGAGATATTCTTCTTACCCTTAAAGACTATGCAAGTAATGCAGTCATCTTTTTAGATTCAAACAAGCTATTAATTTTAGCGATTTGGTTTGCAATCACAGGTGGAAAAATAAAAATTCTCGGTAATGAATACTCGCCCAATTCTCTATTGGAATATATCCTGAAATTTAGAGAGCAGAATAACAAATTTAAGAATGATGAATTACGAAGAGAGTTTTGGAAGAAGCATACTTCTAGCATAACAACAAGGTCTGAGAAGATAAAAATCAATAGTGATAAATTTGGAAGTGCAATTGACTTATCACAGTTTATCAATGGAGACGATTAATCCATGTGGCTGGAGCATAGCACTCTTTTACTATCCAAAATGAAACTGCACTAAGAACGCATAGCAATGCTACATTAACCTCAGAATAATTATCATTATAAAATATAGTGCTATACCTGTTTAAAATGAATCTTGCAGCTGATATCAAAAATGATAGACACAACAAATAGGTAATAAAATAGGAAAAATAATAGTACGCTTTACTGACTATTTTTTTCATCATCACTTTACCACCTTTCATAAAAACTTGTTTTACATTTAGTATATAGTTTATCGGTTTTGTTTGCAATAAAAACCATTTATGAATTATTTTAGTCATTAATGCCTTAGGGCATTTTATTTTACACACTATACCGAACATACGTTTGAATGAGGTGAATATATGGCAATGGTAGATCCAGCTGCCTCCGTAGCAGCAATATATGGAAGAAAAAGCAAAGACACTGAAAAAGGAGAGTCAATAGAAAATCAAATATCTAGAGGTATTGCACTTTGCCAACTAAACAATTGGAATTATATTGTTTATCAGGATTATGATTATTCTGGTAAAGATACAAATAGACCTGACTTCGATAGGATGATGAAAGATGCTAGGACTGGCAAGTTTAAGTACCTTATATGTTATAAACTCGATAGAGTTTCAAGAAGCGTTAACAATTTCTCTTCGTTAATCGAAGAGCTTAACAGCCTGGGAATAGGATTTATATGTATAAAAGATAATTTCGATACAACTACCCCTATGGGCAGAGCAATGATGTACATAACAGCCGTGTTTGCCCAACTGGAACGCGAGACTATTGCTGAAAGAGTTCAAGACAATATGATAGATTTGGCTAAAAAGGGCAAATGGAACGGTGGCCCCGTCCCCCTTGGCTTTAGTGCGGAGTCTGAAACATTTGAATATCAAGGTCGGAAAAAGAAAATATCAAAGCTTATCATTAACTCTGATGAAGTAGAGCTCGTTAGAAAGATATATGATATGTACCTGGATATGAAATCTATACGGGGCATAGGCGTAAAGCTAAATAATAATGGGATAAGGACTAAAAATGGATCCTATTGGTCTGATAACCAGGTAAGCAGAGTTTTGCAAAACCCTATTTACTGTATTGCCGATCAGGACGCATATGAATACTTCAAAAACCATACAAAAGTTCAGATTGCAAACAGCGCAGCTGAGTTTGATGGCACCCATGGCCTGATGTATTATAATCGACGTAAGGAATACAATCGTACATCTACAAGGCTCCGGGATGAAAGTGAATGGATCCTGTCAATAGGTGAGCACCAGGGGATAATCCCCGGGGAAATGTATAAACATCTTCAGTTGCTGTTAACATCAAATAAAAATAAAGCTCCAAGAAACGGCTCCAGCGCAAAAACTCCGCTTCAGAATATCAAGTGCGATATTTGTGGGTATACAATGAGTGTTTACTCAAGCCGTAATGATGCAAACAGCCCTTATATAGGTTTTTTCAGATGTAATAAAAAAGAGCGGCTGGGGGTAGATTGTGCTAATAAGAACGTCAAGGTTGACCTTGTAGAGAAGAAAATTGTTGAGTACTTAGCATCACTCTATGATGATGAAAAAAAGATTGTGGAGGCTTTAAATGCGGCAAATGAGGATAACGATAATAAGCGTATACCTCTTATCTCTGAACGGCAGAGAATTAATGCAGAAACCGAAGGTATTGACCGCGAAATGAAAAATTTAGTGGCTGCATTAGGCAAGCAGACACTTCCGGAGCTGGTAATTCAGGAAAGGTATGCTGAGCTGCAAAAACAGAAGGTTACTCTGCAGGAAAGGGCATATGAAATCGAATCACTTATGGAGGAAGCCTGCCTTGAATCTTACAGCATTGAAGAAACCATGCAGTATATTAAATCATTCAAGGATTCTTATTATAATCTACCTTTTGAAGATCGCAAGAAACTTTTAAGCGGTATTGTAAAAGAAGTGCGAATTAATAATGATAAGCTTAAGCTGGAGCTATATTTCCTTCCCAGTGTTGTATTAACTGACCCCGCATTTTGCTCCTACACGGACATGGGTTTATTGAGCTTATCAATATAAATTTGGCAGGATAAGTTATCGAGCCGTTCACCCTTGATATGGTAACACATTCATCCTCAAGCGGCTGTCTTAGTACTTCAAGTACATTCTTGGGGAATTCCGGCATCTCATCCAGGAAAAGAACTCCATAATGCGACAGTGACACCTCCCCCGGATGAGGTATCCTGCCTCCGCCTACGAGAGAAGCGGCTGACATTGTATGGTGCGGTGCCCTGAAGGGCCTTTTGGTGATCAAACACAGCCGATCCTTGAGCAAGCCTGCTATACTATATATCTTCGTTACCTCGAGGCTTTCCTCAAAGGACATTTCCGGAAGAATAGAAGGGAGTCTCCGGGCAAGCATTGTTTTTCCTGAGCCCGGAGGCCCCAGCATCAATATGTTGTGAGCACCTGCCGCAGCTATCTCCAATGCTCTTTTAGCTATCTCCTGTCCTCTAACATCCGCAAAATCATATTCTTCTACCGAATATCCCTCCATTATGGATGAAATATCCACCTTATGCGGAAGTATCTCCTTCTTTCCGTTAAGAAAATTCGCCATATCCATAATGTTTTCAACCGGAAATATATCCATATCACCTACCAATGCTGCCTCATCTGCATTATCATATGACAGCACCAACCTCCTGATACCATTCTTTCTCAAGGACAGGCACATGGGAAGTACACCCCTTATACCCTTGACCCTCCCGTCCAGTGACAGTTCCCCGAGAAAAGCATATTGTTCCCACTCCTCATTGTTTATGAACATGGAAGCCTTCAGTATTCCTGCAGCTATTGCCAGATCAAATATGGAACCCTCTTTTTTAATATCTGCAGGTGCAAGATTCACAGTAATTCTCTTCTGTGGAAATAAAAAATCGGAGTTTTTGATCGCTGCCCTTACCCTTTCCCTGGATTCTCTGACTGCCGCATCAGGAAGCCCCACTATGTCAAAGCCAGGCAATCCATTTGAAAGGTCCGTCTCAACCTCTACCACATAACCGTCTACACCAAACAAAGCACAGGTATTAGTCTTATAAATCATCTTACCACTCCTATCAAAGTACACCGCCGGCGTATCAGCACGCCAGTTTAGAAGCGGTGTGCATTCACCGGAGGTTATATCATCAACAGGGCTTGTCTCTGCTGATGATACTTATTTCACCATAATATTCTATATATTTCACATTTTTCCTGCTTTTGGAAATAATATTTAACCTTTACACATGTAATGCCGTTTCTGTCTTCAAATAAATGACAACAGTTGCGAATAGGAGAATTAGTAATACAACATATGTTTGAACTTCAGAATAGATATAATCATTACTTAGCATTCGAAATTGTGCACAAAGATTTATCAGAGATATGGGCAGAAGGATTCTATAATAAGCATAGACAAAAAGAAGATTGGCTCTTTACACTAGATATTAATAAAAGACTCTCTTTGTAATTTTGTGCAGTTTGTAGTTTGAATATATTTCGAAGTAACTAGTGAACACAAATTGCACCTGGAAAACTGAACAATACGGCATTAACAAAATTTATACAATCTTCAAGGCTTTACATTATTTTCAGGTAAGTTAGTCTGTAATTGTAGAGTTATGCGCCATATTAAACAATTGATGATTTGCTTTAACATTAGCAGCATCTACTCTAATGAGTTGTACTTGTTATACATAACATTTGCCATGTGAAGTATGGAGTTGCGATTTCTACTAATTTTAGAGTTTTGTATTAATAGTTTGTCTCACCTTGTACATCAATTGCATATGGTATATTGTCAAAAGGATTATGCAAATATAAGGAGACTATAAGTTATGCAAGTACAAGAAAGGAGGTTTTTTATGCTTTATAGGTATCCTAATTATCTATACAATCCACCGGGTTACAATCCTCCATGATACAATCCTCCCGGAGGTTACTACAACCCACCAGGGTACAACCCCCCAGGTTATAATTCAGTAGGAGGTTACTATTGTCCACAATGTGGTAGGTTCCATCCTTACTATCGAACCTACGGTTACTGCCCTTGGTGTGGTTATGGACTAGCATTTCTTGGTGGATTTTTGCTCGGAGGATTACTACTATAAAACAAATAAAATAAACAGATGAGAAGAAGATGAAATTTGTAGATTTGTACTTTAAACTTTAAGAGATTAATATATACCATTTCAATAACATACAAATATAACTAAAATTAAATAACCATACTAAATACCGTATTATTCAGAAGCGAATTATACGGTATATTTATGTCGCATTACATGAATTATCTGATTGAAGCCATCTACAATGGGTGTCTTTAATATTGTTTTACCATAAGAATAGTAAAAATTAATAGCAAGAGAATTCGTATGTGAATGCTATTTTTAATTATGCACCCATAAAACGATGCCGTTAGTCTTATTTTACATGTCTCTTTCTCACTGAAAACTCATACATCATTATTGATGCAGCAATTCCTGCATTCAGAGATTCTGCCCTTCCGGGCATCGGTATTTTAACATTTACATCAAGCAGTCCTTTAATATCACTGCTGATACCCTGTGACTCATTGCCTATTAATATTGCTGTCTTACTATGATAAGGCAATTCTATACAGCTTGTTTCGCTGTGGGGATCCGCACCTATGGTCAATACAGCATTTTTCTTCAGCTCTCCCAGAACTGCCGGCATGTCCAAATCTTGCAGGACCGGGATATGAAATAATGAACCCATAGTCGACCTTATTGTCTTTCCATTGTATAGATCCACACTTCCCGAGGACATCAGCACAGCATCCAAGCCGCAGGCGTCAGCTGTCCTAATTATTGTTCCAGCATTTCCAGGATCTCTGATCTCATTTAACAGCACCAGGCAGAGCTCGGATCTATCAAGTATGTCAGAGAGACTATAGTCAAGTTTGGCTGCTACTGCTATTACACCTTGAGGGTTTTCGGTTTCACAGGCTTCCTTGAATATCCTGTCCTCAGCGTAGTAAACAGGTGTACCGGCTGCCTCCAATGACCTGACAATTTCATCGTGCCCACTGGTCACTGCAAAGCTCTGGCTGCATAAGACCATTGAGATATCTGCCTTGTATTCCAAAGCTTCCAGTAATAGCTTTTCGCCTTCAATTACAAAGCTTCCGTACTCATCCCTATACTTTCTCAGTTGGAGGGATTTTATATGCTTGATGGTTTTGTTGGCATTGCTTTGTATTACTTCCTTCATACAGCTTTAATCCGATTTCCTTTCCAGCTTTCTGAGATCATCATTGTCTCCAACAACGATAATTATGTCACCTTCCTTGATCTTCGTATCTGCTTTCGGTGATACGTTAACGCCTTCCTCGTTCCTGTTTCTCATGGCAACAACAGTAACTCCATATTTTGCCCGTAGGTTGAGGTCTCTCAGGTCCTTTCCTATCCAACTCTGAAGAACCGCAAATTCTATGATACTGTGCTCTTCTGACAGCTCTATATACTCAAGTATGTTGGTACCGATCAGATTATGGGCAACTCTTTCACCCATATCCCTTTCTGGGAATACTACCCTATCTGCACCGATCTTGAGCAGGACTTTTGCATGTGTATCGTTCTGAGCCTTTGCAACAATATACCCAACACCCATCTCCTTCAGCATCAGAGTGACAATAATACTGGATTGGATGTCTGAGCCTATTGCAACTACACCGACATCAAAGTTTCTTACGCCAAGTGACTTTAGTACATTCTCATCGGTCGCATCAGCTGTCACAGCATGTGTGACCTTCTCCGACACCCTCTGAATGGTATCCTCATCGGTATCAATAGCCAGTACCTCATGTCCAAGTTCATACAACCTCTCGGCTACAGCCTTACCAAATCGGCCTATACCAATTACGATAAATTGCTTCATTACTATTTATACTCCTTTCACTTATCCCACCATGATCCTGTCTTCGGGATATTTCAGATTGCCGTTATTCTTGCTAGCCCTTTTTGCGAATGCAATTACCAAGGTCAAGGGGCCTACCCTGCCGGCAAACATGGTGAGGCTGATTATCAGCTTTCCTATCAGACTAAGCTGTGGCGAGTAGTTCAAAGTAAGTCCTACAGTGCCGAAGGCAGAAGTCGTTTCGAACAAAAGTGTCATAAAATCTGCAGACTCTGTTATAGAAAGCACCATGGTCACAAATATTACAATGGTAAGACTTATCATTACAACAGCCAATGCCCTGAATACCAGGTACTTGGGTAAATGCCTCCCAAAAACCTCAGGATCTTCCTTACCCCGGATAACAGCCAGTACAGTCAAACCCAGTATTGCAGCGGTCGCTGTCTTTATACCACCGGCAGTAGAACCCGGCGAGCCGCCTATAAACATCAAGATGATGGTCATGAACTTTGTTGGCGTTGTCAAAGCAGTCATGTCAAGGGTATTGTAACCGGCAGTCCTAGGCGATACCGAATGGAAGAAGGATGCCAGAACCTTTCCTGACGCCGGAAGGTTCTTCAGGGTTCCGGGATTGTTAAATTCCATTGCAAATATGAAAATCGCCCCTCCCAGTATAAGAAATGCCGTCGTTGCGATCACTACCTTGCTGTGCATAGAAAGCTGCTTGGTACTTTTCTCCCTGAAGGCATGATACACTTCCATCCAAACCGAAAAACCAAGTCCTCCGATAATAATAAGCAGCATAGTATTAATATTTATTATGAAATTATTTACATATGGTGTAAAGCTTCTGAAACCACCTATAAGGTCGAAACCTGCATTGCAGAAGCCTGTGATTGCGTGAAATACGCCGAAGGCTATACCTTTACGCCAGCCGTATTCAGGTACGAATACCAGAGAAAACATTATTGCACCTATCAATTCTATGGTAAGCGTAGCATATATAATATTCCGTGTCAGCCTTACAAGCCCTTCCAGATCAAATTGATTAAGTGACTCCTGTATCAGAAGCCTTTCCTTCAATGTGATCCTCCTGCCTATCAGCAGCGCAAGCAGGGTCGACATCGTCATTATGCCTAGCCCACCGATCTGTATAAGCAAGGCTATAAGTATTTGTCCAAATGCTGTCCAGTGGGTACCGGTATCAACTACTATCAAGCCGGTAACGCACACTGAAGAGGTAGCAGTAAATAGTGCATTTATAAAGCCTACTGACTGTCCGTCCCTTGATGCTATGGGAAGATTCAAAAGAAAAGCACCTAAAAAAATCAGAGCAGCAAAGCCGAATACGATTATTTGCGTGGGTGTTGCTTTCAGTCTTTTTTTAAGCAAACTTAGTTCGATTATGTCAATCACCTCATATATTGTCTAGATTTTACATCAATGATTATACTATTATAGCATCACCTTATGCAGAATAAAACCCGATAAAACTGCGTTAAACAACAAGCCCAATTGCTTTTAGGCAGCTATACGAATTTGCTGACTACTACTGTTAGTTTCCCATAGTTATCTCATTTAATCCCCATTTTGCATGTACTTATCTAGTGAAAAGTAAAAAGGCCTCATAGGCCTTTTTCTGAAAATTTATGTTTAAGCGTTCAGCTTTGCTTTCGCAGTATCAACAAGCTTTGTAAATGCTGTTGCATCATTTATTGCAAGCTCGGAAAGCATCTTTCTGTTGATCTCGATACCTGAAAGCTTCAGTCCGTTGATCAGCTTGCTGTAGGATATACCGTTGTTCCTTGCTGCCGCATTTATTCTGGCTATCCAAAGCTTTCTGTAATCTCTTTTCTTAAGCTTTCTTCCTATATATGCAAACCTTAAAGCTCTTATAACTGTTTCATTTGCAATTCTGTACTTCTTGCTTCTGGCTCCTACATAGCCCTTTGCCAGCTTAAATATCTTTCTGCGTTTCTTATGACCGTTTACCGCTCTTTTTACTCTTGCCATCTTCCGCTGCCTCCCTGTCTCTTATTTGTAAGGAACTAATTTTCTAATGATTTTTGCTTCTGTAGCACTTGCGTATGCGCCTTTTCTAAGCTTTCTTGTACGTTTTGTGCTTTTCTTTGTAAGGATATGTGACTTGTAAGCACATGCCCTTTTAACTTTTCCAGTTTTTGTGAAGCTGAATCTTTTTGCTGATGCTCTGTGGGTCTTCTGTTTAGGCATTAAAAATCCTCTCCTTCTGTACTGTTCATATTTTGAATTGTAGCATTCATTTTTATAAAACGCATAAAACAATTGCACCTTACCTTGTAAAGCCACGATATAATGCAAGTGAATAATGCTATTTATTGAAAACGTTTACTGCTTCGGTGCCAGAACCATTGTCATATTCCTGCCCTCAAGCTTCGCGGGTTTTTCAATGACGCAGTCATCCTTCACTATATCATAAAATCTTCCAAGGGCATTTTCACCAAAGGCAACATGATCTACTTCCCTGCCTCTGAATCTGATCGTGACTTTGACCTTGTCACCATCCTGCAGGAACTTTTGGGCATTCTTTGCCTTGAAATTCAAGTCATGATCTTCAATTTTGGGAGAGAACCTGATTTCTTTGATATTAATTACCTTCTGGTTCTTTCTTGCTTCCTTTTCCTTCTTGCTCTGTTCAAACTTGAATTTGCCATAATCCATAATCCTGCATACCGGCGGCTTAGCCTGCGGTGCAATTTTCACAAGATCAAGCTGTCTTTCCGCGGCAAGCTCTAATGCCTGTCTGGAAGACATTATGCCAAGCTGGTCTCCATTGGAATCGATTATTCTCAGTTCTCTGTCCCTGATCTCCTCATTGATCTGCAAGTCTTTGTTACTTATAACCATTCACCTCCATTATTTGTTCACATTGACAATTAAAAAAGCAGGTAGAAATATCCACCTGCCCATAAAACTACGCTTTCGGACTTTAACCTTACTGACCTAGTCGTAAGGTGAGAAGTGGAACTTCTTCTTCAAACTATTAAAAGCTTCTGACTATATTTGGTTGTCATATCTGTTGACTAATATATATTACCATTGTATATAATTGATGTCAACAAGTTTTTTGTTGCGCGTTTCGCGTTACGTGTTTCGAGATTAGGGTATACCTTCGAAGATAGACCCAGGGAACCACGCGTAACTCGCAACTCACAACGCGTAACAGGACCCGTGAGGAATCCCTACTTGACCAGCTCATATATTGCTTCTGCGTATATTTTTGTACTTTTCATCAGGTCTTCCAGCTCAAGATATTCATCCTTCTGGTGTGCTGTCTCTTCTCTTCCGGGGAACAACGGTCCAAAGGCAACAGCATTCTTGATCGCCCTTGCGTAGGTACCTCCTCCGATTGAGATAAGCTCCGCTTTTTCTCCTGTTACATCCTCATAGACCTTTTGTAATATCTTTATCATGAAGTTGTCGGCAGGTACATAAAGCGGATCTTTTCCTTCCCCTATCACCAGGTTTATACCGGCAGGTGCGATCTTTTCCCTGATTATATCATATACTTCGCCACTTGTCTTGGTTACAGGGTATCTGATATTTATACCGATACTTCCTTTTTCCTCCGATACATCTATGGTACCAAGATTAAAAACAAGTTTACCGGAAACCTCATCGCTCATCGCCACTCCGAAAGAAGTTCCGTCAGTTTCCATTCCTATGTGCTCATCAAGGAAGTTTATGTAGGCAGTCTGCTCGGATACCTTCAGCGGAAGCTTGCACAGGCAGGAAATCATCTGTGAAATGGCATTAAGGCCTTTTTCCGGTGTGCTCCCATGAGCAGATATACCATAGGATTTTATTTTACATCTGCTTCCCGAGAACTCAAGCTCCAGCTTTGTATTGTTCTTGCTATTCAAATACTCGATGGTCTTTGTTATTCTCTCCGTAAAGTCTCTCTTCATCTCAAGCTCACATTCGCAGTAATCAGGTACCATGTTTGCCTTGTTTCCACCCTTTATGCTTCTTACTTCGAGACCTTCACAACTGCACGCTTCAGCCTTTTCGAACTCTTTTTCCAGCTTGAATAATAGTATTCCCATTTCACTGTTTATTATAGGGAAATCAGCGTCTGGCGAGAAGCCGCACACAGGCATTTCATTGTTTTTGAAGTAATGCTTCATACAAGCCCATCTTCCGCTTTCTTCATCGCAGCCAACAATTATCCTGACTCTCCTGTTGAATTTTTCTCCCGACTCCATCACTGCCTTGAGCCCATAAATAGCCGCCACAGCAGGACCCTTATCGTCACTGGTTCCTCTGCCGTATATTCGTCCATTGGCAACCTCTCCTCCATATGGCTCAAAGGTCCAGCCGGAGCCTTCAGGAACAACGTCCACATGGACAAGTATCCCTATTATTTCTTCTCCCTCACCGAATTCCGCATGTCCTGCATAGCCATCGAAGTTCTCTGTTTTCATTCCCAAACTGCTGCAGATTTCCAACGTCCTGTCAAGGCAAGCCCTTACTTCTCTTCCAAAGGGGGCTCCAGGCTCCGGTGCCGACTCCAGGCTCTTGAAGCGTATAAGCTCCTGTGTGGACCTGATTATGTCGTCCTTCATCGAATCAACGATTTTATCAAATTTCATTCATATCACCCACCTAATAGTTTTTCAGATTGTAGTTTTATTATCCATTGACCGGTAGTAAAATGAGTGACGGCAGTTTGATCTGCTATCACTCATTAATTGTCAATATGCGCTACTCCAATTTTTCTTTCTGCTTTGCCAGCATGTTCTTCTGCATTGCATGCAGTACAAGAGACATTGCTATGACTCCGTATGCAACGAAGGCTCTGAAAAATTCACCCAGCTGTGCATCGCCAAACAGATTCTTACCGGCATTTGGAGAAACGATAAAGAGTACATGGAACAATATTGTACCAATTATCGCCTCGCCTATAGTAGCTTTTGTTACGGTAGCTCCACCAACCAGTATGGCTGCAACTGCAAACATACCAACCTGCTCATGGCTGCTGTATGTCTGAAGCGTGCCTATATTCTGCAGGAACATGATCTGTCCCCAAGCTGCCATTACTGTAGAGATTATTATTGCTATGAGTCTCTTCTGGTCAACATTTATTCCAGATACCTTGGCGATATTTATATCCTGTCCTAAGGCTCTGAAATCCTGTCCGAGCTTAGTCTTAACTATGAATTTTGTAAATACACAGAACACTGCAATTATTA
>CAZNMO010000044.1:0-9785 GCA_964574195.1 uncultured Clostridiaceae bacterium
CACAGTGAGGACCCCTACGATCAATATCATCAATACGTTTTCCTTGTCTATTCCAAGCCGGTTCAGATATATGGAAGTTATGGTGGTAACGGACATAACAAGCAACAAAATCAAATAATTCTTGAGTTTCATAAAGTCACCTCACAATGTCATTTTACCACATTTCATCTCGTCAGCTTCAGAATTCTCTCAACATCAATATGCCTTCCCATCACTATAAGGTGTTCTTCCAATCGGAAAACATGATCGGCAGATGGAAGTGGTTGCACCTTATCGCCGACCTTTGTCGCCAGAATGCTTACATGGTATTTGACCCTGAAATTTACTTCCTTTATACTCTGTCCGATCCAATTTTCTGCGGTATTTATTTCATATATGGAAACATCCTTTGTAAGCTCTATGAAATTGAAAAGATTATCTGTACTATATCTGACCGCCAATTTTTCTGCCATGTCCCTTTCAGGATCGATTACCTCATCTGCTCCATTACGCAGCAGGAATTTTGCATGATTGTCCTTGCTTGCTTTGCTTATAACATATTTTGCCCCCAGATCCTTCAGGAAGCTTGTGATCTCAAGGTTACTCTGAAAGTTCGTCCCGATGCACACAAAACACAGGTCAAAGTTATTGACCCCCAGGGAGCGTAAGACTTCTTCCTTTGTGCAATCTCCAATCTGGACACTGGTTGCCAGCGGCAGAAATTCTCTCAGGTTCTCCTCCTCTATGTCAACCATCATTACCTCATTTCCCAGTTCGATCAGCTTATGGCTGAGGTGCCTGCCAAAACGTCCGATACCTATTATCAAGATCGATTTCATATCAAAGCTCCTATCCTATATTTATTTTCTCGACCGGATTCTGAATTGTCGACGCCATCCTATGCTCGGTGAACAATAGTGCAAAGGTAAGACTGCCGACTCTTCCACTGTACATCAGCAGAGCTAAAACCATCTGCGCAAAGGGGTTCAGCATACCGGTGATCCCGGTCGACAAACCAACTGTGCCCAACGCAGATAGTACCTCAAAGAATATGTCGGTCAGGTTCAGGCCAATATTTGTTCCGCATATCACGAATACTGCACTTATTGAAAGGAGCAAATTGACTGTTGTAACTGCAGAAGCTCTTTTCAACGCATTTTCCTCCAAGCGCCGGTCAAATACCTTTTCACATTTTGAATTGACGAGACTTGACCAAAGTGAAATAAGTATTACAGCAAGGGTCGTTGTTTTTATTCCACCTGCAGTGGAGCCGGGGCTGCCGCCAATGAACATCAATACCATTGTCAGAAGCTTGCTTGCAGGAGAGAGGGATGCTATGTCCAGGGTGTTAAAGCCTGCGGTACGGGGTGTAACCGAAGCAAATAATGACACAAGGATCTTATCCCATACCGACATACCTGACATCAGATTTGATCCTTCAAAGATATAGAAGCCCATTGCGCCGGAAACAATAAGGAAAACTGTCATTACAATAACAAGCTTTGTATGAAGCTGGTATTTTCTGAAGTGATACTTGTTTCTATAGATATCATCCCAGACAAAGAAGCCTATACCGCCGATTATTATTAGAGCTATTATAGTCAGGCATACGATCTCATCGTCATAAAAGGTAGTAAGCGAAGAATACTTGCCATAGCTGCCCATAAGGTCAAAACCTGCGTTACAAAAGGCTGAGACTGAATGAAACACCCCATTGTATAATCCGGCTGCCAGTCCCATTCTGGGGATGAAGCTTATAGACAGCAATATTGCGCCAAGGCCTTCAAAGAACAAGGTACCCACAAGTATTTTTCGTGTAAGCCGGACAATTCCGCCAATATACATTGTGTTTACACTTTCCCGCAGTAAGCCTCTCTCCCTTAGACCAATCTTTCGTCTTAGTAGAAAGGAAAACAGGGTTATAATTGTCATGAAACCAAGGCCGCCAACCTGTATCAGCGAAAGAATGACCAGCTGTCCAAAAATTGTCCACTGAGTATAGGTGTCAAAAACCACCAGTCCTGTCACACAGGTGGCTGAAGTTGCTGTAAAAAGAGCATCGATAAGTCCCGGAGATATATTGCTGCGGCTTGATATAGGCAGGGACAGCAGTGTCGTACCGATCAGAATTATTATCAAATATCCCAGGGCGATCATTTGAGGATAGGTCAGAGTTCTGAGCTTACTCATATTTGTGTTCACATTCCACCTCCGGCTGCACCATATGAATCAATTTTTCCGGCGAAGCCTCTCCAGCCAATACATAATTGATTTTTTCACTTATGAACATGTTTTCATTCTTCCTGTCATTACATATTCCAATGGATCTTTTTATGCAATACAGCTTTTTCCCGATTTTGCTGATAGCTATATTATCAGCATCGCTATCGGACAAGGCAAAAAGATAATACAGCTTTTTTTCCTGTATAAGCTGAAAGGGATCGGTGAGACGTATTACCCGGATCCCCTTTTTCTCCAGTAGCCAGGTTATATTTTCGGCGAGTTTTGTATCACCCAGCACAATTGTGCTTTCAGGTTCATCCGGATCGGCTGCTTGTATCTCATTGCCTTCCAGGAAATCTCCGAGCCTTGATATAAGATGCCATATATAAACGAGAGGTATTAGAAAACTGATAACCAGTAGAAGCTTCATTCGAGCACCTTCCAACTATTTATTCTACCTCTCTATTTTACTGGCTTCAGTATTAAGATTGTATTAATACTCAGTTTATGGCGTAAAGATTATGTAAATAATGAGGTCAATTGTATTAAGAATGTATAAAGATATTCCAACGGGACAAAAAAGAAATAAAAACAGCTCCCCAGATGCAATAAGCATGAGCAGCTGTTTTCTGCATGTGTCACTATTCTTCTATAAACTGTACCAGTTCTTTATTGAATTTGTCCTTTTTGTCGATGAAAAGGCCATGACCACTGTATTTGAAAGGTATAAGCCTTGAATGCCTGATGCCTTCCTTTTGCGCTTCTGCCAGCGGGAAGAGGCACCTTGTCGTGGATGCCGTGAAGTATCAAGGTGGGCACTTTGTTATATTTAATAAAAAAAATTAAAAAACTTAAAAAAACTATTGACCGCATCGTAAAAATACGATACAATTAAATCGTAGAAATACGATACATATAAATGCACCAAAAGAGTGTGTTAAATAAATGGAGGTATGAAAAATGTTGTTATTATCATTAATAGGCGTTATAGCCGTAATAGGGCTTGCGAGCCTTATGCTCAGAGACAGTGCAGAGGATGCAATTAGCCTGTATTGCTCCAGCGAATGTGCGGAGGGTAAGCATTACAAGAGAAAGTCAAAAGCAGTCAATATGATATAAGTGGTTAGAAGGTAGTGCGCGGCACTACCTTTTAATTTTATACGGAAATAGTTTATGGCAAATAATACATAATAATACTTGCATAATACAATTATTGCATGATACAATAAACGCGAGGTGATCAAATGTACAAAAAAGAGATGGTGCACAATCTCAGGGAGCTGGTAAGACAACTGATGAGGGATATAGGAGTTCTTGAGAGGAATGAAGCCTCCTGCTGCGGCATGACTCTTGGCCAGTGCCATGCCATTGTTGAAATTGGAAGGGCAGGGGAGCTTTCTTTGAATGAATTGGCTGAGCTGTTGAATCTGGATAACAGTACAATGAGCAGAGCTGTAAACAATCTGGTCGAGCAGGGATATGCAGTTAGAGAGGCTGATAGAGAAGACCGAAGATACATCAAAATATTGCTTACAGAGCAGGGAAAAAGGGCTTATAAAGCTATAGAAAGCAGTATGGAGAGCTACTTTGAGGATGTACTGGGCTCGATCCCGGAGGAAAAGCACCAGCAGGTGCTGGAGAGCCTTATAGTTCTTGAAGCTGCATTGAAAGGTAAAAAATGCTGTTAAGGAGTGTATGAAATGGAATTTGATATTAAGGAAAAGGTTAAGGAGTATTATAGAGATATCGCCCAAAAGGTGGATAAAGAAACCAGAGGGTCCTGCTGCGGAAACTCCTCCTGCTGCGGCAGCAGTAAGGAGTCACCGCTGTATAAGGGGCAGAGCCTCAAAGACCTGCCTCAGGAGGCCGTCAATGCGTCCCTGGGGTGCGGCAATCCCCTTTTGCTGGCGGGACTGAAGGAAGGGGAAACAGTGTTGGATCTGGGAAGCGGTGGAGGTATAGACGTACTGCTTGCTTCCAGATATGTAGGGAGTACAGGAAAAGTCTATGGACTGGATATGACTGAGGAGATGCTTGCACTTTCAAATAAGAACAAGCAGCGTATGGGTGCAGAAAACGTGGAATTTCTGAAAGGCTATATTGAAGATATTCCGCTTCCGGAGAATACTATTGATGTAATAATGTCCAACTGTGTTATAAATCTGTCCGAGGATAAGCCGAAGGCACTGGCAGAGGCATATAGAGTATTGAAAAATGGCGGCAGATTGGCAATCTCAGATATAGTAGTATTAAGGGATGTACCTGAAGAGATAAGGAAAAGGGCTGAGCTTTGGGCCGGCTGTATAGCAGGAGCATTGACCATCGATGAATATACCGGCTTCCTGGAACAGTCCGGATTCAAAAATACCGAAGTAAAACCGGTCCATATATATACCAGAGATATTATCGAGGAACTGACGGGACGCAAAGTAGATTTTTTAAGCGAAAATGAGATAAAATACCTGGATTTATTGGATGGTGCTTATGCGGGGGCATATATAAGAGCAACTAAGTAAAGGAGGTATAAGAATGTTTTATTCTGCAAGGCTGGCTACAATCGATGACATATCAGCAATAACAATGATATATAATCAGGGGATAGAGGATCGTGTTGCTACACTGGAGAGCTGCCCAAGGAAAGAATCAGAGATGATCGATTGGTTTACAAAAAGGGACGAAGCACACAAGGTGCTGGCTATTGAGGATGATAGCGGAGCCGTGTGGGGGTGGGCATCAATTAACACCTTCAACTCACGCTGCTGCTACAGTGGTGTTGCCGATATATCCATTTACATTGAAAGAAGCATGCGGGGGAAAGGCTTGGGTAAACAATTAATGAGTGCATTGATAGAGACTGCCAGGGAGCAAGGCTTTCACAAGCTTGTACTAAGTACTTTCAGCATGAATGAAGCCGGAAAGCAGCTATATAAAGCTGCAGGCTTCAGAGAAGTAGGAATCTATATAAATCAAGGCATTCTTGATGGTAAATGGATTGATATAACTATAATGGAAAAGCTGTTGATAAATAATTTATATGAAACAAAAAACTGCTGTAAGGGTTAACCCCTGGCAGCAGTTTTTTGTTTCTTTATTATTCCCTGCAGCAGTTGGATTTTTCATTTGCTGGAGTGTTCTGCCCACAACTGCAACCACAGCAGGGTACCTCTTTTTTTTCTTCGGTTGTGATGCTTTCACTGCAGCAGCTCTGCGCTTCAGTATTGGAATCAAAGCCTTCTTTTTTCTTAATGAAGTTAAACATGGTTTTTCCTCCTTTATACTATTTTTTTATATCATCCTGACCATCAACAGGAAATCATACAAGTAACCAAGTACTATTGCGAAGAATATCAGGTATCCGGCATATAAGGCAATTGCTCTGCTTTTCATGATTGTAGCTATGCCCGCAAGGACACCGGCACTCGTTCCGGGGCCTGTTATCATGAAGGCCAGGAGTGCTCCGCTGCTTGCGCCACCTGCCATAAGAGCATTTACCACCGGTATGGAGGAGGAGCCGTTGACATAGAGAGGAAGGCCTACGAGAGCCATTATGGGTACGGCGAATATGTTCCCGGAGCCCATATATTTCATTATTAACGATGCAGGTACAAATTTGTTTATCATAAAGCCCACTGCAGCAAATATTGAGAAGTAAACCAGAACTTGTTTGATACCTACATCAAGGAATACACTCCATAATTCCTTAAGCCTGTATCTGTCGGCAAATGTCTCTCTGGGACCACAGTCACATACAGTGTTGGCAGTCTTTGCATCACTGCAGCCACAAGTTGATTCTGGCTGTGAAGAGACTGCAGCTTCAGAGCATCCGCAGGAAGGAACAGCCTTTGTTGATGTACCGCAGCAGCTTGATTTTACGGACTCTTCTGCAAATCTTGCCTGGCCGTCAAGGAAATGTGTACGCTTTTCTATCAGATGAGTCATGTAGCCGGAGCCAAGTCCTATGATTATTGAAGCCACAGTAAGGGCAACTGCAAATTTGAAACTGACTATCCCGGAGTAAAGTATAAACTCATCGGGACTCATCAGGGGAGACGAGGTCAGGAAAGCCATTATCGGCCCCCAGGGTAAAGCCGTTGTCAGCATTGAGACTATTACCGCCATAGTACCACAGGCACAAAAGGGAGTAAAAGCACCAAAAGCGACTGTTGCAGGCATAGAGACCCCTGCATTTTTGATCAGCATCTGCCTGAATTTTTCCGGGTCTACATATACCTTTATAATGGCGGCAACAAGTATACCAAAAGCTAATACCGGTGCATTGTGGATAAGGGTAGCAGCAACATACTGCAAGGTTTCGAACAATAAATCCAACATTTCTATTCCTCCTAAAATTAATCGTAAAATTACGATATATTTATGTAAAAAAATTATTTAAGGTCGTGGTAAAGCCCCTTGATAAAGTCTTCTACGAGCTGTTTATTAAGGAAAAAGCAGGTCCACTGTCCTCTTTTTTCTTTAATTATTATGCCTGAGTCCACCAATACCTTTAGATGCTGTGATACAGTTGACTGGGCCAGCCCAGTAGCTTTTACCACATCACCTACACTGACACCGTTCTCGTAGTATTCTATCTTGTCGCAGCAGGTTCCAATGTCCCTGTTCTTTAACGCCTTGACTATCTGATATCTTGTTTCGTTGCCCAAAGCATCGCATATTCTGGATATATCCATAAGCTCACCTTCTTCATATCGTATTTCTACGATTAATAATATCGCAATTTTACGATAGAGTCAATAGTGTTTTATAAATTTTTTTATCAAGGGTTGTTAGGTGATATTTGAAGGATGCGACGCAAGTAAAGAGTAGAAGGTAATAGATTCTTCGCTGTGCTCAGAATGACACTCATCTGTCATCCTGAGCGTTAGCGAAGGATCTTGACCCGCAGAGAGCGGCAGTAGACAATTACGTCGTATCATTCCGCTAGTCCGCTGTTGTTGCCGCATTTACCATATTACTGTTGCCCGACAGGTTTCCGGACTGATCAAAAGCTTTTACCCAAAGCTTATGATGGCCGGGGCTGAAGGGGACCTTCAAAACCTTTGAAGTTGACACGGAAGTTGCAACAACAATGTTATCACAGTATATCTGGTAGCCCGCTACTTTACCGTTATCCTTTGCGGCTGCCCAGGACAGGGTAACAGAGGAGCCTTCAACAGCAGTCGTCTTAAGCTCCGAAGGGTCTGATGGCGCTTGTGAATCCCTGTCTGTAGTTATATCCAGGGGAAGACTGCTGGTTGACTGGTTTCCGGAAATATCTGAAGCCCTTACAGTATAGGTATAGGTCATGTCAGGAAAAAGCCCCTTGCTGCTGTAGCTTGTCTTGGCAGAGGTCCCGATCTTTGTGCCGTCCCGCATTATGTCATAGCTCTTGACGGCGACATTATCTGAAGCAGGGGACCATGTAAAGCTTACCTCTGATACAGACACAGAAACAGCTTTTAATCCTGTAGGCGCAGAGGGGGCGGTAGTATCGGATGGAGCAACGACGACTGTGGTATTGCTCTGAGCGGAGCAGTTTCCTGCCTTGTCGCGGGCTTTTACGTAGAAGCTATATGACATGCCGGGTGTTAGCTTCTTATACTCGTAGACAGTATTGGTGGTCGATCCGGCCATTTTGTCATTACAGTATATTTCATAGCCTTTGATACCTACATTGTCAGCCGACTGCTTCCAAGAGAGGGTAACAGAAGTATGGCTCGGATTGGCAGCCTTCAGCTCCCTTGGGGCAACCGGAGCCTGATCATCGCTTGTAGTAGATGCCTTTATTGCCTTGCAGCTATCAGATATGTTTCCGGCAGCGTCAAAAGCCCTTACCGAGAATTCGTACTGTACCCCCGGTATCAGGCTGGAGCTGGTGTAAGTCGTATCGGAGGCTGTGCCTGATCTTTTACCGTCCTTGAATATCTGGTAGCCTTTTACCTTAACATTATCTTGGGAGCCTGTCCAGCTTAAGGAAATTGAAGTCGTTGTTTTTCCGGTTATCTCCAGGTCCTTTGGTGCAGTCGGAGCCTGTGCATCGGCTGCTGCCGCTGCCATACTCCAAGGGGTAAGCACTATGATCAGCAGTACAATGCTGATACGGGTAAGTATTATTATCCTGTTCATTACGTACCTCCATGTTACCATTATTTACAAATTATAACACAAAATACCAGCATATGTAAATGGATAAACTTATATATGCTGGACAGTGAAAAAAACATCAAATATAATGAGATATATTAATCAAGAAATATGTGAGGTCAATATATGAAAAGAAAAACTGTGACATTTTTGATGCTGTTTATGGGTGCGCTGATCGGGGCTTACTCCTTCAATAATGTACTTCTTCCCAGCAATCTGATATCCGGGGGATTGGGAGGTATTGCGACTGTGATCACCCGATGGTATCCGGCAAACATACAGCTTGTTTTGGCATTGCTTTGCCTTCCGGTGCTTGTATGGGCTTATGTTACCTTTGGCTACAGGCAGATAATATATGCATTCACTTGTTTTATACTGTTCACAATACTCATTGGAGCTGTGAAGGTTTTACCAATCCTGCACATTGATGTGGTACTTGCGGCTCTGGTCTCCGGATTGCTTTTCGGTGTGTCCGGGGGCATTGTATTGCGCCTTGGAGTTGCAAATGGGCCGGAGGCGCTGATTGGTATATACCTCAAGAACCGGTTTGGAATCACGCTTGGTGCGTTTTTCACTGTACTCAATACTGTGATAGTTGCTTCATCATTGTTGCTTCCGGATACTACCCTGAATAGCATATTTTACTCCATGATATCCATATATGTTAGCGGCAAGGTAACGGATTTCATAGTGGCCGGCTTCAGACGAGACTACGAGGTAACGGTCATATCAGACAAATACGCTGAAATAACAGCATTCATACATAATGAACTGCACAGGGGGGCAACCTTTATCCGGGGAGTGGGGTCCTACAATAACCAGGAAAAGCTGTTGGTAAAGACCTTGGTCAGCAATTCTGAGCTTATTGCTCTCAAGGAGTTTGTAAAAAAGGTCGATCCGGCATGCTTCATGTATATCAATCAGAGTATAGGAGTTGTGGGAGAAGGCTTTGAGAGCATGGATAATTCTCAGGCATAAGTATAGCGAAACGAATAATTATAAGGTATAATTAATATAGTATCATTATCCAACAATAATTATTGACATTTAAAACCAGTGATACCAATAAAAGAGCATTATTTGAAGAAAAGCGGAGATGCAAGGGTATGCATCAATATAAAACTACAAGGAGAGATGTTTACAATGATAGAGCAGATAAAAATTGAAGGTGCCAAGGTGACATCGGGTCATTACTCACCTGCAACCAGAGCAGGCAATATCATATGCATTTCAGGGCAGCTTCCCATCGATCCATTTACAGGAGAACAGTGCAAAGGCGGAATCAGGGAACAGACGCAGCAGGTCCTGATGAATATTGATACCATACTCAAGGCTGCAAAGGCAGACAGGAACGATGTAATGAAAATGACAATATTTGTGTCGGACATATCCTTTTGGGGCGATATAAACGAGGTATATGCCGAGTTCTTCGGAAACCATAA
>CAZNMO010000044.1:9795-17018 GCA_964574195.1 uncultured Clostridiaceae bacterium
CGGTGAATACCTTGAATTACGGCTGTCTGCTGGAAATCGACGCTATGGCATACACGGAATAGGACCGAGGAGGAAATAAAATGAGAGTGAATGAGCTGGATACCCCATCGCTCCTTATTGACAGGGAGATAATGATGGACAATATAAGGCGCATGCAGAGCTATGCTGATAAGTATGGAGTCAGCCTACGACCGCACATCAAGACTCACAAAATGCCGAAGCTTGCCATGCTCCAGGAGGCGGAAGGTGCAAAAGGGATAGCAGTTGCCAAGGTCGGAGAGGCTGAGGCGATGGCTGCCAATGGCTTGAAGGACATATTCATAGCCAATGAGATAGTGGGAGAGGCCAAGCTGTCAAGGATAAGAGCGTTGGCCGAAACTATCGACATATCTTTTGGCATTGACAGTATAGCTCAGACTGAGGTGATCGAGAGGGTTTTTGAAGGCGCAGGCAAGAAAGCCCAGGTGCTGATAGAAATAGAGGTTGGAGAAGAACGCTCCGGTGTGATAGAGGAAGAGGACTTCACCGCCTTGGTAAACTATATAAAGACTTGTGGCAATGTGCATCTCAAGGGCATATTTTCACATGATGGACACTCCTATCATGCTGATGACCTGGAAGACTGCAGGGACAAGTATATAGTGAGCCAGAAACGGACACTGAGGTTTGCCGAGCTGGCAGCAGAGCTGGGATGCACTCTGGAGACCGTGAGCATAGGGTCCACTCCATCGCTCATGCATGATTTTGGAGTACTGCCGGGAATAACTGAGCTAAGGCCTGGGACATACATACTGATGGATGCTTCTCAGGGAAATGCCATTGGGACCTATGACCGTTGTGCGGCAACAGTGCTTACAACTGTCATCAGCAGGCCGAC
The DNA here is from genome assembly GCA_964574195.1 of uncultured Clostridiaceae bacterium. Classification (GTDB taxonomy): domain Bacteria; phylum Bacillota; class Clostridia; order Lutisporales; family Lutisporaceae; genus BRH-c25. The sequence goes on from CAZNMO010000044.1 coordinate 10,673, forward strand.
TTCCGAGAGGGTCATCACGGACGTAGGAGCCAAGGGTATCACCGCACAGACAAGGACCAAGGGAATATGCAAAACAGAGGGCCTGGGATATATCAAAGGCTATGATAAAGTATATATTTATGATGTATTTGATGAGCATGCCATTATATACAATAAAAAGTTCCACGATGCAGTTAAGGTCGGAGACAAGGTGGAGATCATCCCCAACCATATATGCCCTGTTTGCAACCTGCATGAAAAGGCATACCTGGTATCAAAAGGGGAAGTGGTCGAGGAAATAGCCGTGGAGTGCAGAGGAAGGCTGCAATAGCCGGGAGGTGGAGAATATGAGTAATCCGAAAATAGCAGTGATACAGATGCATGTTGAAGAAGACAAGCTGAAGAATATCTCCAATGCCGGAGAGTTTGTAAGGAAAGCTGCTGCGCAAGGCGCAGACATAGCTGTACTTCCTGAAATGTTCAACTGCCCGTATAAGACTTCTAATTTCCCCATATATGCTGAGGAAGAGGGTGGGGAATGCTACAGGCTTCTTTCCGAGCTGGCAAAAGAACTGAGGGTGTACCTGGTAGCTGGTACAATGCCTGAGAAAGACAGTGAAGGCAAGGTATACAATACCTCCTATGTTTTTGACAGACAGGGGCGAAAGATAGGGAAACACAGAAAAATGCATTTATTTGATATTGACGTAAAGGGTGGTCAGTACTTTAAAGAATCCGACACCCTGACAGCTGGAAATACTGTCAATGTATTTGAAACGGAATTCGGCAGGATAGGCCTGGCAGTATGCTATGATTTCCGTTTTCCAGAGCTGGCGAGGCTGATGGTGGAGGAAGGCGCAAAGGCGATAATTGTACCTGCGGCTTTCAATATGACTACGGGGCCTGCCCACTGGGAGGTCATGTTCAGAAGCAGGGCCATCGACAATCAGGTCTATACCATAGGAACAGCACCTGCCAGAGATGAAAACTCCTGCTATACCTCCTACGGGAACTCCATAATCGTATCACCTTGGGGAGAGGTAAAGCTGAGGATGGACGAAAAGGAAGGCATCGCTCTGGAAACCTTGGATTTTGACTACGTGGAGAAGGTTAGGGAGCAGCTTCCGCTTCTGGTTCAGAGGCGAAAGGATATTTACAGATTAATCAAGCTTTAATATAAGGAATGTAAATTGCTATGGCAGCAGAAACGGTCGAAACCGCTTCTGCTGCTTTTTTATTGGTTTTTTTCATAGGACAACAAAGGCATAAATAAGTATAGGTATAAGTACAATCAATGGGTAAAGGAGTTTTTGCAATGATGAAGAATTTTAGACTCTCCCTTCAGATAGGAGCTGTATTTATAGGCACGGTAGTAGGTGCAGGCTTTGCATCGGGCCAGGAGATAATGCAGTTCTTTACCTGCTTCGGGAGAGTCGGGATGGTTACACTTGTGCTTTCCGGCTTGCTTTTTTACATTATAGCGGCTGCAGCCATAAAGTCGGCTGCCTGGCACAGGACATATAATTATAGGGATTTTATATATTGTGTGGCGGGGAAAAGGCTGGGCTTCACCTTTGACATACTTGTTACCGCCTTTCTGCTTATTGGGACCTCCATCATGTTTTCGGGTAGCGGGGCACTTTTTGAGGAAGGCTTTGGGCTCTCCAAAGCTTGGGGTATAGCGGTCATGGCACTTCTGACCCTGATAATCATCCTCCAATCTCTGAATGGTGTAATGAGGATCAATTCCATTATAGTACCGGTGCTTTTTGCTGTGATCATAGCAGTACTTGCCTCGACAATAGTGAACAGTGATCTCGGCAGCCTGGTTTCAAGACTCTCCGAAAACTATAAGGGAAGCTTTGTGAAGCCTATAGTTTTTTTTATTTTTTACTGCTGCTATAATACATTTTTGTCCATAGGGGTACTGGCTGCTCTTCCTGAGAAGACAGAAAACCTCTCGGTCCTGAAGCTTGGGGTATTCCTGGGTTCCATGGGACTCATGCTGCTTTCACTTATGCTGAATATCAGCCTGACCCTAAAAAGTCCCCAGGTATTTGAGTATTCAATTCCCATGGGCTACATAACCTCCGGCTTCGGGAGGCTGGTCATAAATATCGTGAACTTCTGTATATGGTGTGAGATCTTCTCTACGGCTGTATCAAACACTTTCAGCCTGGCCAAAAGGCTTGGCGACGGTAAGCGCATGAAGTATCATCAGGCATGCTTTATCACCGTTATATGCTGTTTACCCCTTGCCATGCTGGAATTCAAGGGCCTGATAAGCTTTTTCTATCCGCTCTTTGGTGCCTTTTCCATGTTCGTGATCATGAGACTTTTGTATACTTCCCATGGCCTGGGGAACAGTATTGGAGGGATGAGTTCGTTGACTTTGCTTCTATTGATACTGCTTTCCTATGGGTTTGCCCCTGGCAGGGCAGAACAAAGCCTAACTGCAATGGGTACGGTATCGGCCTATGAGATGGAAATGAAACAGGATCTTCTGTGCCTGATGCTTGCATATCCGGGATACATAGAAAATATAGAGCAGACCGGGGGCAGGGTATACATAGTCATGAGATCCGGAAGGAAGCTTTTGTATGATGACAGAAAGCCCAAGGATTTGGCCACGAAGCTGGCTTACCCGGATCTGCAGGATATGCTTGAACAGGACTATCCGACAATACCGATAAAAAGCCTTATGGATGAAAGCTCGGACCCCGGCCGGGCAAGAGTATACAGCCTGCTGGAAGAGGTATACGGAGCTTCGCAGAAGCAGATCGAAAGCAATCTTGTCAATGTAAAAGCCGGTTATGGGAGCTTCAGGTTCAATAAGAACAATGGAGCTGCAGAAGCTTTGAAAAATATAATGAACGGACTTACCGTCCTTGCCAATGTTGATGGTGATGTCAAGCGCAATGCCTTTCCCTGCAGCGGCACCTACAACTATCGGGTAATTGCGGGGACCAACCGTCTTAGTCCCCATTCATACGGAACGGCTATTGATTTGGCTGTAAACAAGCGGGACTACTGGAAATGGGCATCCAGGGCAGAAGGACAGAAGCGGCTGCAATCCTATCCGGTTGAAATAGTGGAGCTGTTTGAAAAGAATAACTTCATATGGGGAGGAAAATGGGGGCATTTTGATATAATGCACTTTGAATACCGGCCAGAGCTTTTGATCAAGGCACGATATTTCGGTGCTGCAGCTAGAAGCAATGGGCAGTGGTACGGAGGAGTGCCTGCAGAGGAGGAATACGTCAGGAGCTGTATAAATAAGATAGATGAGGTTATCAGGTGAGCTGGGTGTACAATCGGAATATGGGGAAAACATCAAATAACTGTTCACTTCTACTTCAAAAACAGATATAATATATACGGCAGAAGAGACAATATCATCAGTGAAGATACAAGTCAGGAGGATATAGATGAACATAGCGTTTTTCCTTACACCCAAGGAAGAGGTTGTATGGATATCGTCGGATTCGACGATGCGGCAGGCTATAGAAAAGATGGAGTTTCACAGGTACAGCGCAATGCCTCTGATCGATGAAGATGGAAAGTATGCCGGCACTATCACGGAAGGAGATATATTATGGTGCCTGAAGCATACACCAAGCTTGAATTTTAAGAGTACCAACAGGATATTGGTAAGCGATATTCCCAAGTATCAGCATAACAAACCCGTTTCAATCAATTCAGAAATAGAAGATTTGTTCTTGCTGTCGGTAAATCAGAATTTTATACCTGTCGTAGATGATCATGATATATTTATAGGTATCATAAAGAGGAGCGATATAATCAACTATTTTTACAAACAGCTGCACGACAAAAAAATATAACGAGGCGAAAAGATGTCCCCCACTTCTACAAGTGGCGGGTACCGCTTTGGTTGTCCGACAGGAGGTGAGCATATCTCCCGCCTCGTTGAAACGCTCGGGTAGGTTTTTGCAAGTGTGCAAAAACCCTCATTGAAATCTTGTTATAAGTGCCGGAAGCATTTTGATCTAAAGTGCTTCTGGCACTTTTTTTATTGTATAGGAAAGTATACTTTCCTATACAATAGGGATGCAAGGGGGTGGAACCCCCTGCCGTTAAAGGAGGGTGCTCAGGATGCAAGCATCCGTCGAAGGGAACCATAGGGTTCCCTAGCGAAAAAAAGGCGTCGTGAGACGAATTTTTTATGCAAGAGCTTTTTCTACGGCGCTGATTGCATGGATGGTCATGGTATCAAAAACAGGGATGCTTACATCCTTTTGCTTTATGAGCAGCGGGATTTCAGTGCATCCAAGGACTATTGCCTCTGCGCCCTTGGAATGGAGCTGATCTATTATATCTACCATGTACTTCCTGGAGTCATCCTTGATCGCTCCTACGCAAAGCTCCTTGAAAATGATAGAGTCTATATGCTCACGAGCTTCCTTGTCGGGGATCATTGTCTCGATCCCATACTTGCCTTGAAGTGTATTTTTGTAATAGTCACCTTCCATGGCATATTTTGTACCCAGTAGACCTACCTTTCGGATAGATAGTTTCTTTATTTCCTGAGCAGTCGCATCTGCAATACCATGTACGGTAATACCTATGTTTTCTTCGATTTCAGAAGCATATCTGTGCAGAGTATTGGAGCATATGACCAGAAAATCTGCTCCTCCATTTTTCACTATAGCTGCCGCCTTCTGCATCAATACCGACAGAGAATTCCAGTCCCCTGCCTGCATCAGATCCACAACCTCATGGAATTCGACCGAATACATCAGGCATTTGGACGAATGAAGCCCACCCAGCTTTTCTTTTACAGTCTCATTCAATATTCTATAATACTCGATAGAAGATTCCCAGCTTGTTCCGCCGATTATCCCTATAGTCCGCATTTTCGTGCCCCCCTGTCTATTATTTTGAAACCTTCATTGTTCCATGCATTATTGTAAAGGCTGTACCACCCACTTTTACCGCTGAGATATTTCCTTTCTCCTTTTCCACACGTACATATACTTTTCCTGGCCTTTTGACTTCATTTCCTTCTTCACCTGACAGTTCGATCTCAGTATCAAATTCCACCAGGTTATGGAGTGCAATATAAGAAGATACGCAGCCATTACAGGTGCCGCATACAGGGTCTTCATCAACGCCGACATATGGGGCAAATGCCCGGAGGTGGTACTGACAGCCGGAGTCAAGGGTCTCCATGGAGAAGGGAATGATACCGACAAGCTTATGCTTCCTGCTGAACTCCCTTATTGCGCTCATATTTGGTGAAAGCTTCATAAGCTTTGACAGCCTCTTTACTCCAAGGACCAGCCACCATATTCCTGTTGTAACCTTTTGAAAGGGCAGTTCCATAAGGTCTTCCGGTTCAAGACCAAGCATAGCCGCAATCTCAGCCTTGCTCTCTGACAAGTCCTCAAATCGGGGAAGGGCCTGTGTCATCATATATACCTGCTCTCCATTGATGCTGCGAAGCTCTACCGGCAGTATACCTGCACCGGTTTCCTGGTAAAAGACCTTCTTGCTGCCATCCAATCTACCTTCCTCATTAAGGGCGTGGAAGGTAGCGATAGTGGCATGACCGCACAAGTCTACTTCTGCACCGGGAGTAAAGAACTGTACTCTGAAATCAGCCTTATCTGATTTTGATATAAAGGCTGTTTCGGAAAGGTTCATCTCACGGGCGATCTTCTGTTTTATCTCGTCACTGAGGCCGTCTGCAGCCGTAACAACGCCTGCTGGATTGCCTCCGAAAGGATCAGATGCAAATGCATCGACCTGTTTGATTTTTATTTCCATATTATTACCTCCTTGTAACTTATACAATGGGGCGCCTGTTATAACTCATATCCTTGATATTGTTCTTGCTCCTTAGGCCTACCTCGGTCAATGCCTCCATCAATCCCTTGATACCCGGGGCTATTTTTTCAGGTGCCGCGAAGGTGAAGTTAAGCCTCATGAAGCTTTCACCCTGAGTGCCATCGGGGTAGCACACCTCACCGGGAAGGTAGCTGACACCCTTTTCTGCAGCCTTGGAAACCAGCCTGCCGTTGGTTATATATTCCGGGAGCCGGCACCATATATAGTAACCGCCTTCAGGTTTATTCCAGGACACCAGTGATTGTCCGTATTCCTCCAGTGCACTGTCCATAAGCTCCAGTTTCCTTCCGTAATCCTTCATGATCCCGTCAAGGTGTTTTTGATAATGACCGCTTGTGAGAAGTTCGCTTATCAAGTATTGACTGGGAGTGTTCGTATGCAGGTCTGTCATTTGCTTCAGCCAGGCAAATTTACGTATGACCTCCTGTGATGCCATGATCCAGCCTATTCTAAGACCGATGGAAAGCACCTTTGAGAAGGTACTCAAATAAATGACATG
>CAZNMO010000044.1:17028-24720 GCA_964574195.1 uncultured Clostridiaceae bacterium
AATGCCTTCAAGGAGGGCAGCGACCTTCCGGCATATCTCAAATCGCCGTATGGGTCATCCTCCACTATTGGTGTCCGATACTTGTAGGACAGATTAAGCAGCTCATACCTGCGATCCAGACTCATAACCATCCCTGAGGGGTTCTGGAAGGTGGGTAGTGTATATATGAATTTGGGTTTGTACCGTTGTATCAGTGATTCCAGGATATCAGTCCGCATGCCCTGGCTGTCGGTGGGAATGCCGATCACCTTTGCGCCTGCAGCACGAAATATCTGTATGGCTCCGAAAAACGACGGTTCCTCCACGATAACGGTATCCCCGGGTTTCAGGAAGACGCGGGCTATGTAATCCAGCCCTTGCTGAGAACCGGAAAGTATCATGATATCTCTGGGGCCGGCCTCGATGTTCTTTGCCCTCATAAGGCTGCTGATGGCAGACCTGAGTGGCTGAATACCTTCTACAGGGCTGTGAAGCAGCAGCTGTCCCTTATAGGCCCGCAGCAGCTTTTCATGGAGCATTTCAAGCTCATCCATGGGATACAGCTCCGGATCTGGAAGACCGCCGGAAAAGGAGACAATATCTTTATTGCAGTTGATATCCATAATATCACTTATTATATGATTTTCACCAAGCTCAGGTCCTTCGTTGAAATACTGGTACCAAGGGACCTTGCCAAATTGGGCGGTACCAGCCGGAGAACATTTAGCAGGCCTGGAAGAGACACTGGTTCCCCTGCCTACCCTGGCTTCTGCCAGACCGTCTGCCTTCAACTCATGATAGGCTTTTACCACGGTGGTGCGGTTGACCTTCAATAGCTCACACAGGCTCCTTTCGGTGGGGAGGATATGCCCCGGGGGCAGCTGACCGGATATTATCATGTCCCTGAGCTGGTTTTTTATCTGCAGATAAACCGGTGTATCAGAACTCCTATTGATGTTTATGCGCATAAGTTCCCTCTTTTCACAGATTGATTCATACTGGAGTGGCCTCCTCCAATTTCATTATAGCAAACAGATATGATAGTAAAATCCTCCAATGCTGATATTTTGTAGTCATCCAATCGGGAATGGACTAATCCAAAATCATGTTGGAAGTGAAAAATAAATGCCAGGGCTTAAGCACCCTGGCATCATAAAAACTCTATTTTTTCTCCAATATGGGACCTTTGGGTATATTATCACCGAAGCACGTTCTAAAAGCCTTCAGGAAGGAAATCGCAAACTCGCGGCTATCAGTGTCTATAATCGATTTGCCTACTACCTGCTCCAACAAAACTACCAAGTTTTCCAATTCGTAACCTTCGAACTTTACAGTATTATCATCAACCTTAATCATGTTATCCTCCCATTAGGTAAATTTTAGAAAATCAAAATATATATTGAACGCGCATAAGCTATTATACTAGGGCATTGCGCGAATTCAATGAAATCAAGGATATATTTACGCGAAATCTGATTATGATACAAAATGATTCTCGCGAAATATATAACTCAAAATCACTTTTTTATTATACTACAAAAAAGTCGTTATTTGTAGATAGAATATGAAGTTTAATATTATAAGGCGAATAAATACTAATATGATTATTTCTTCTGCTTGTTTACTTAAGCACAGCTCTTCTGTAAATTATGTTATTAATAAGAAAAAAATGAAACTTTTTCATATCGGAAGCAGTATATATATTGTATTTGAAATTTGAGAACGGGGGAATGATTTTATGGAAAAGATAAATAAAGGTTTTCTGAAGGATAAGGATATTCTATTCGTTGGTTATTCAAGCAGGAATAAGGGGTTCTGCAATAGTGTAATGAACGCATTTGTTAAGAACGGTTTCAAGGTATACCCAATGAACACAAGAAGCACTGAAGGTTTTGATGTAAAGGTTTACAAAAGCTTTGAGGAGCTGCCGAAGGTGCCGGAGACGGCATATGTACTCTTAAATGGCGTAAATGCCATAAACTCAATAAAGACTCTTAAGGAAAACGGAGTAAAGAGGGTATTGTTTCAGAATGAGAAGGTCGCGGAAAAGGCTGTTGTAGAGCTTTGCAGAGAGCAGGGAATCGAGACGGCTGTGGGCTGCCCTATGATGTTATTTGGTTCGGGGCTCCACAGACTCCATGGATTTCTTTCCGGAGTCAAGAGATGAATACCTATCCGCTGATACGGGTGAAGCTTTCGAATGAGCATCTGATGACAGCACTTTTTATAGTTTTATCCCTTTATCAGCTGCCTGAGTGGAGGGCTTCGGCAGCTGCGGTATTCGGCTATCTACTTTTTGTAGCTGCAGCGCTGTTGATGGATTCGCTCATAAATTACATCCGATACAGAAAAGCAATGTGCGCAGTCTCGGCTGCTGTCACAGCAGCAGTGCTTTATCCTGTGGCTAAAGGCCTCCCCGGTTGGGCGGCAATGTTGGGATTGGCAGTTGCGCTTATCATCGGTAAGCATATATGGGGTGGCACTGGCAAGAACATATTCAATCCGGCAGTATTGGGGATGCTGGTACTTGGTATCTTCTTCCCCATCCGGCTGCCGCTGTTTGAACCTACTGGATGGTTGATACCAGCCTTGGTGCTTTCCTTTCCCTTTGTGTATATAAGAGCATTCCCCGGAATTGGATTTATGATCGGGATGCTGCTTGCACTTTTTATAAAAGGTAATCTAGATTATATGGCTATGATAGCTTATGGCATACCCTTCTGGGGCTGCCTGGTGGTCACAGATCCTGTGACTTCCATGGACAGACCTTATGCAGGTGCATTGGCAGGACTTCTTGCAGGTTTTGCTTCACTGTTTTTTTCATCCTCAGTTTTTGCAATGGCTGCTGCAATACTGCTTTATAATGGAGCTTCATTTGTGGTGAACTCCTTGTCCAGAAAAAACAACTGGATATACCTGTCGGGGCTTAATATCAAGCCGGCAGTTTCGCTAACACGAAGGAGAACAGAGCTTGTTGATCTTTCGGGGAAGTCCTCCTGTGTAGGCTGCAGCCCGCATCACCTAAGCAGAGAAAGCATTCTGGAGCGCATTAGGAGTAATGAAGTTTTCGGTATGGGAGGAGGCGGCTTCCCCCTTGCAAATAAACTGGATACTGTGATACGTTCCGGAGCAAAGGAAAAGTACATTATAATCAATGCAATGGAGTGTGATCCGGGACTATTCCATGACAAGTGGTTGATGAGGAATAAGGCCCAGGAAATAGCAAAAGGCGCAATTGTGCTGGACAAGCTGGCTGAGTTCAAAGCTGTGTACTGTGTGACAAAGGAAACGGAAAGCTTCAGCCTTACTGAACCGGTTGTGATGCACAGGCTGCCCGACAGGTATCCCTACGGAGCTGAGAGGATACTTGCAGAAAAGCTTCTTGGGATAAAAATACCGGAAAACTCCAATCCGGCTCAGTATGGGATATTGGTCATAAATATACAAACAGCACTGTATGCCTATGAGGCAGCCTGCTGTAATGAAAAGGCGGATACCAGGTTCATCACTGTGGCAGATTTATTGGAAGGAACCGGCCTTGTGGCGAAGGTCAGGCTTGGAGATCGCATAAGCGATGTCATCGAAAGGACAGTAGGAAACAAGGGTATGAGCTTCGCCGGCGGAGGTATCATGCAGGCACATGCGGCCTCCGAGGATGAAGTAGTGGGAAGATCGACCAACTTTGTTGCTGTGGGGATGCTGCCCAGATACAAGGAGTCAACTCAGTGCATAAATTGTGGCCTATGCAGACTGTGCTGCCCCATGGGGCTCGATGCCAGGAAAATAGCCGGGCTGGTAGATAAAGGCAAACTGTTGGAAGCACAGGCGTGCAATTCAGGCAGCTGCTTAAGCTGCGGAACCTGCAGCTATGTGTGTTTGGCAGGCAGGAATCTTTCGGGGCGGATGGCAAAGAAGACAGTTTAGACATTGACATCGGACCGTAGGCCTAATTGTCTAGTGCCTCAGACTTATTTACACATATATCGGTGTCAATATATGTTGAATAGATGTATAATTTGTAGTATATTGTTGAAAAACATGTAAAACAGAGAGAAAAGCAAAGCTATTGAAAAGTAGTGACGCAAAGCTTCGGGCCTAAAGCTACGTGCAATGGCAGCCGGGTTGCCGAAAATGCAGTTGAAATATTTATTTGATATTAATAAAGGACTATTTCGGCATATTTGCCGGATAGTCTTTTTTAACAAAAAAATATCAATCTATGAAACAGGCAGGTGAATCATGTGAGACTTGTTCCTACAAAATGTGTCAATAATGGCGCTGTTCTGGCAGAGCCACTGTATACTGAAAACGGCACTGTCTTTATAAAGGAAGGTACCCAGCTAACGGAAAAGCTGCTTGAAAGGATCAACCAGATCAACATATATTCGGTTTACATCAAAGACCAGCATAGCACAGGGGAGCTGGACAGGCTGGTAAACACACAACTAAGGCAGAGAGGCTTCAATCTGGTCAAGCGGATATTTGATGCTGCCGGCAATACAAAGCCCGACGGTACTTCGGCACCTTTGCCCATTATTGATTTGATGCCCGAGTTGGGTAGACTCATGGACGATATAATTTTCGAGATGACAGGTTTCAAGGAAAAACAGCTGGAGTATATTGACATAAAGAATACTAACAGCTATCTGTACAGCTCTGCTTTAAATGTGGCATTGATATCTGTGCTTATAGGCTGGGAACTGGGACTTGGACCTGATATGATAAATGAACTATTCATTGGAGGTATTTTCCATGATATAGGCATGGCTATGATCCCCAAAGAGATAGCATACAAAAAAGAGCCCCTGGAGCTGGAAGAAAAGAGACAGATACTGTATCATCCACTGAAGGGCTATGACTATCTTAGAGACAAGAGTTTTCTCAGCTCCTATGTCAGGGCTGTGACACTGGGGCATCATGAGCATGCTGATGGAACGGGCTATCCAAATCGCAAGAGTGGGGAGGAAATTCACCTTCTGACGCAGATCATCGGTATTTCGGACATTTATGATGCCATGACCTCAGACAGGCCATACCGCCAGGCAATGCCACCCAACGAAGCCCTGGAATATTTAATGTCAGTAGCAGGTAAACACTACAGTGTAGAGATAGTTAAGGCATTTATCAAGAAGATAAACCCCTATCCGATAGGAAGTCTGGTGAAGCTGGGGGATGGTCAGCTTGCGGTTGTGCGTAAGGTATTCCCGGATATGCCTCTCAGACCAATGATAAGCATAATCAGAGAGAACAACGGAAGCTATGAATACGAGGATGTTGACCTAATGGAGAATCATACACTTACTATCGCCGGAATACATTATTGATGTATACTTCAGAAGAAATATCACAAATTCTATCCTGTTATGATATTATTAACATGACGGGATTTTTTCATATCCGGTGATTTTAAGGCGGAGTGAAAGGAAAGTGAAGAATGGTTACCAAGCATACAATTTATCGTGGAGGCAGGAATGCAGTAAAGGTCATAATAAACCTTATGAAATATATAATACCCGCGATCCTTGTGCTGAAGATACTTGAACATTCAGGCTGGCTCATAAGGATATCAGATTTCTTCGCTCTCTATATGGCCTATATGGGGTTGCCGGGTGAGGGCGCTCTTGTCATTATGATGGGGCAGGTTTCGTTGTATAGTGCAATTGCAGGTATGGTAGCCTTAGACCTGACAGTGAAGCAGTTGACCATAATGAGCACTTTTGTTTCCATATTCCATGCCTGCGTAGTGGAGACTGTTGTTGTCAGCAAAGGAGGAGGCAATGGCTGGCTGGTTGTGACACTGAGGTTTGTAGGTGCAGTTCTGGCATGCAGCACAATGAATCTTATCATTCCGGGGGTATGAAGATGGATTGGGCAAAAGTATTCACAGAGACTTTGTATGTAAGCTATTCCACAATAACAAAAATGATATTTGTCATAGTACCTTTGCTGATAGCCATAGAGTGCCTCAAGGACATGGGGTGGCTTGAAAAGCTATCGGCCAGATTCAGCGGATTGACAAGGTTCTTGAGACTGCCAGGTGAAGCTGCTCTAGGGCTAATAGTTGGGCTTTTTGTCGGCCTGCTTTTTGGTTCTGGAGTGATAATGCAAATAACTGAAGAAGTGAAAATGACAAGGACACAGATCAACATATTATTTGTTTTTATCGGGTTATGCCATGCCGTAATTGAGGAGACCATCCTCTTTACTGCGATAGGTGCCAACGGACTTGCAATACTTTTGTGCCGGATACTTACCTCGCTGATTTTCGGCTTCATGTATATATGGATCACAGCCCGGACTTCGGGGATAAACAGGGAACAGGACCTAAAAGAATAAGATCCCTCGTTTCACTCATGATGGCAAGTGAATGTCATTCTGAGCAAAGCGAAGGGTCTTTTGCCTCTAGATCATTACCCTATAGTTGCATCCCCCTGCTGCCAGTTGACAGGGCAGGCTTTTTTTGTCTGCAGCGCTGCAAGAAGTCTAAGATACTCATTAACATTTCTGCCGGTGGCTGTATCATTAAGGGAGATATGCTTCAACAGCCCTTCCGGACTTATTATAAAGGTGCCCCTTAGGGCTATCCCCTCTTTCTCCATCAGAACACCATAATCTCTTGCTGCTTCCTTGTTATAATCGGACAGAAGAGGGTAGTCGATGCCCCCAAGGGATTTTGCCCATGCGTCATGTGAAGGTACACTATCGGTGGATACCCCAAGGACAACAGCATTGAACTTCTCAAAATCCTTCAACCTACGGTTGAACTCCGGTACTTCGGTACTTCAGACCGGTGTAAAATCCAGGGGATAAAAGAACAGTACCACATATTTACCCTTGTAGTCACCCAGTGATATCTGCCCTCTTGTACTCATAAGGGTAAATTGGGGAGCCGAATCATCAATTCTCAGCATAATTATGCCTCCTTCATTCTATTGGTTTCTTTACTGTATTATTGCCTGATGTTGAAAATATAAAACCCGGTTAAGAAAAAGGGAGCATAGCTCAGTTGAAATGGGTAGTGCATAGTAGTATATTATTATTTAATTATAGCCACAAGCAAAACTAAAGATCTATGGAGGGATATTATGAGCAAGGAATTTCTCGATGCAGTGCAGGACAGGCGCTCAATATACGGTATAAAAAAGGAAACCGTTGTCCCTGATGAGAGGGTAATTGAAATCGTGAAACATGCGGTAAAACATTGTCCTTCGGCATTCAACTCCCAAAACGGAAGAACGCTGATCCTTCTGGGGGAGCACCACAACAAACTGTGGGATATCACGAAGGAAGCCCTGCGCAGGAAGGTACCTGAGACAAAGTTTGCGGCGACGGAAGCGAAGATCAATACCTTCCGCAACGGTTACGGTTCAGTGCTCTTTTTTGAAGACCAGAGTATAGTGGAGGGGCTCCAGGCCAGATTCCCATCCTATAAGGACACTATCCCCATGTGGTCGCTGCAGTCCTCCGGTATGCTGCAATATATAGTATGGACAGCATTGGAGGCTGAAGGCTTTGGAGCATCCCTGCAGCATTATAATCCTTTGATCGATGAAGAGGTCAGGAAGGAATGGGGAATACCTGAAAGCTGGAAACTGCTGTCCCAGATGGTGTTCGGAAAGCCAACAGCTCCTGCAGCTGAAAAGGAATTCAAGCCTCTAGAGGAAAGGATAAAAGTATTCAAATAAGCTAAAAAGAGCGCCTCATTTGAGGCGC
>CAZNMO010000045.1:0-24629 GCA_964574195.1 uncultured Clostridiaceae bacterium
TGTCCATCTCCAACTGAGCTTTTTTAATGTTTATAAATGCCATTTCTACATTGTAGTCTGAAGCCCTTTTGATATCGGTCTTTTCAAACCTCGCCAGCTTTACTGAGTTGGCCGTACTGTCTACAGAAATTTCCGGGGTTATTGTCTTGTTGAAGTAATTCATCATGCCTGAGGATGCTGAGCCTTTCATTTTATCACTGGAATCCACTGTATCATAATAAGTCTCCAGAGCATCGCTTATATAGCTGTCCTGCAGCTGATACTTTATGCTGTTTGCTATGGCCATTTGCTTTGCTTCCTCCAGAGTAAGCCTGCGTAGCTGGGCCGAATCGGCGGATACCCCTATTACAGAAAATACGATTGTCAATGCAATAAGCAGACATAAAAACCTTTTCATTTTTTTCCTCCTAACTGTGGTTAACGTTTATACGATAGTTCCATTATACTGCAGAGATGAAGCAAATTCAACTTCTCCTGGTCATTCCTCCTTGGCTAAAATAAGGCAAATTTGTGGCAGAAAAAGAGCGAAGTAGATAATTTCCATTGAAATTGGAACAAATATGCAGTATTTCCGTCTCATATACAAACACTTACATAAATATATACGAATATCATCTCGAAAAAGTTTCAATATCTGTGCACTTTTATATATTTTTGCAGGATTAATGAAGCTGTTGTATAATCTAAATATATAGGGAAAATCTGTTTAGAGCTAAGGAGGAGAATCATGGGAAAGAAAATGACAGCCTTACTGTTGGCAATAATTCTGGTGTTGACACAGCTTGGTGGGGTAGCTGTATTTGCCGACAATATAGGTAAGGAAGCAGGCGCATGTAAAGAACTGGGCATCCTCATAGGTGCAGATGCCTCGGGGGTCACATCACAGTATCTGGCTACAACACCGACCAGGATTCAGGCATTTATAATAGTTCTGAGGCTTAAGGGTCTGTATGCTGAAGCAACCGAATATGAAGGCACAAGCAATTTTAAAGATGCTTCTGCTCTAAGCTGGGCCAGGAACTATATGGCTTATGCCAAGAACAAGCCTGAGCTGGGCTGGCAGGGAAATCCCGACGGTACCTTTGCTCCGTCGGCAAATATAAGCGGACAGGCCTTTTACAAGGTTATGCTGGAAACTCTTGGCTATAAGCAGGACGTTGATTTTACATATGCAAATACTTTGAAATTTGCGCAGAATATAGGTCTGGTGAAAAATGCCGATGAGATAGCCGGTATAAGAAGCTTTACGGTAAATGATGTGGCCAAGGGCATTTATGGCGCATTAAATACCAAACCGAAAAATTCTGACAAGAAGCTGATCACTGTAATGGTAGAGCAAAATATAATTACTTCGGATAAGGCGGTAGCGGCAGGCTTTGCTCTTGATACCAAGGAGGCAAAGGTCGTAAGCTTCAATGCAATATCCAACAACAGGCTTGAGCTGGAGTTTGACCAGCCGATTCTGCTCCAGAAGGCTGATGTGGAAATCACACTGACCGGCAGCACCTCGAGACTATCGGTGCTCTCTGTGGATTCTCAGGGCAAAAGAGCTTCAATAGTGACTACAGAAGCAAAGCCCTTCTCTGCTTATGAGCTTGCCATAAACACTCTTGTTCCTACCAACAATTTGGTAGTGAGGAACTACACCAAAAAGTTCGTTGCCATGCCGCTGGATACTGTTAAACCTACAGTGAAGCATGAGCTTACCGGCAGAAACGAGATACTGCTTACCTTTAGCGAGGAAGTAAGCCGGGATACGGCGGAGGACCTGTCCAATTATATGGTGGAGAAAAACGTGACGGTGCTGAGCGCGGAGCTTGGTGACAGCAAAAAGACAGTACTACTGAAGACAACCAATATGTCAGCTGTTGATTTTTACAGACTTACCGTTCAAGGCGTAAGCGACATGGCTGGCAACAGAATGGATAGATTCCAGGTAACCTTTGATGGTGCTCAGAAAGACCTGAGGAGTCCGGCGGTTGTATCGGTCAGATCGGAAAACAGCACCACCTTGACTGTAGCCTTTGATGAGAGAGTGGACAAGCTGACTGCCGAGAGGACTGACAACTACTCAGTAGACAACGGCATTTCCGTAACCGATGCCAGGCTTGATGACACAGGTAAGGCCGTGACTCTTACAACGACTCAGCAGCAGTCGGGAAACATATATAACCTTACAATACAGAGTGTTTCAGACAACTGGGGAAATATTATGTACAGAAAGGACTACCGGTTTGTCGGTGACAGCACCAAGCCTACAGCAACCATAATGGTAGTTTCCAACAACGAGGTAATGATAACCTTCAGCAAGAAGGTCAGCAGGGAATCAGCCGAGGATACAAGCAACTACCTGCTGGACAAAGGCTTGCAGATAAAGGACGCGATATTGGATGACAGCGGTAAGGTCGTTACACTTATAACCTCCAGTCAGACCCTGAGGGAGCTTTACACCGTGACGATAATGCAGGTATATGATTCCTGGGGCAATATGATGAGTATTTATTACGGCAAGTTCGCAGGTATGCCTGCGGATACCAGGGAGCTGTCATATACGGCCAAGAGTGAGGGAGGACAGCTGATACTCACCTTCAATAAGAGATTGGATAAGGCTACAGCTGAAGACAATTTCAACTACATACTGGACAGCGAGCTTGGATATGCCGCCAAAGCCACTCTGGATGTCACAGGGAAGATCGTAACTTTGATTACTGCAAATCATACCAACGGAAAGATGTATTCCATAACTGTTAAGAATGTCCAGGACCTGTTCGGACAGGCAATAAGCAGTGACAGCAGAATCTGCACCAAGAAGTTCGTCGGAGTGGGCAGCAGTGGAAGTGTTGCCGGCACACTCAGCCTGGAGACGACTGTAGCAGCAAATATGAACACCATAGACCTTATATTCAGTGCAGATCTGACTGAAGATGAGCTGAAGAACATAAAGGTCAAGGCGAGCGTTCCCGAAGAGTACAGTCATTCGCTGCCATCCTCTATGACTAGCCACATATACTTCATAGATGGCAAGAAGAATGTCAGGGTGCAGTATGAGACTGACTCCTCCAAGAACCCTGAGCTGTTTAAGGCAGGTAATATTTATCAAGTCACAGTTACAGGTATAGACAGGCTGGACAGCAAAAACGAAGCAAATATCAAGCTGTTTGCAGGGACAAGTACACCCAACACCGCTCCGGAGCTCCTGAGCGTTACTGCGTTGAACAGCACTGCTGTTGAGGTTGTGTTCAGTAAACCTGTGAAAGGGATCAGCAAGACCCAGTTTGATATAAAGAACAATATAAGTATAAGTGATGTATCGGTGAAAAGTGTGGATGAGATCACAGATACAGTTATCCTGTATCTGAGCAGCAGTACAAAGCTCGCGGATACGAGCTACAAGCTGTATGTACGCTCAGGGGTGAAGGATGCGGCAGGACTGCTCACAGTAGCTTCAAGTACAAGCTCAACAAGCAGCAATTTTGAGTTTGAAGGAACTTCTTCGGTAAATGAGGCCCCATATATTGAAACCGATGTATCAGCTCTTGACACTTATACAATACAGTTCGCCTTCAATGAGCCTATAAAGAGTGTAACTGCAGGTTCCTTCTCCATAAGGAGGACGTCAGGGAGCGGAACGACAAGCTACATAATTTCCAAGGCAGTGCTTGGCGATGACAAAAAGACTGTGACACTTTATTTAAACAGCAGATATACCGCACTTAAGTCGGATAGTAGCTATGAGCTTACGATAAACAGCTCTGTAACTGATATACAGGGTCTTGGTGTGGCATCAGAAAACAGAAAGCTTGATTTCAACGGTGCGGATAATGCTCCTGAGGAACTTGGAGTGGCGGCCTCATACATAAGCAAGAGCAATGACAGGATAACCCTGATGTTTACCAGAGAGCTCAATATTGAAGGTCTGTCCATAAGCGACTTTGAGTTTTCCGGCGCCGGATACTACAAGAGCTCCAGCGATAAGGTGGAGTACGACAATAAATCAGTGACCCTGATTCTTTACAATGAGCTGGACGACGGCAAGACATTAACCATAAAAGTTACATCCGATGGAAGGGCAAAGATAAAAGACCTCAACAGCCAGAAGCTGATCACCGAAGAGCTTGAAATAGCAACAAATTAAGGTATGTCATCCTGAACGTAGTGAAGGATCTTAAGATTCTTCGCAATGTCAAAATGACAAAAAGTAAGGGCGACCATTGGTCGCCCGTTACTATATATAGGTAGGTGATGCTATATGTATAAAAAGGTTAAAAAACCATTCCGAAATTTAATCTTACTGACAATAATACTCTCCTTCTTTGCCAGCATGGTTGTAAGTGCCGAAATTGCAAGGCCTGATGATATCCTGAGCGATGCGGGCGGCAGGCCGGCCTATAAGGAGGGGGAGCTGCTTGTCAAATTCAAGGATGGGACAAGCAGTTCCCAAATGGCTTCCTACGCATCAATGAATGGACTGAAGAGCAAGAAACTTCTTGAGGATATGAACCTGGGTCTTTACTCAACAGGCAGTGGTTCAAATACCCGGAGGGCACTTGGTGCGTTGATGCAGGATGACAGCATAGAATACGTGCAACCCAACTATATATACTATCCTTCGGCCATTCCGGCCGACGAGTATTTCAATGATCTCTGGGGTCTGAAGGATATAGATGTTGTCCCTGCATGGGACATAACCAGAGGTGAAGCGGATGTTGTAGTCGCGGTCATAGATACGGGAATAGACATAAACCATCCTGAGCTGTCAGGCAAGATATGGACAAATGTTGGTGAGATACCGGGAAACGGTACCGATGATGATGGAAATGGCTATGTGGATGACATAAACGGATGGGATTTTTACGACAACGATAATTCCGTATTTGATGATGAAATTGATGATGAGCATGGGACTCATGTGGCGGGTACCATTGGTGCAGCGACGAACAGCGCAGGCATCACAGGCGTTGCTCCTGGGGTGAAGCTGATGCCCCTCAAATTTCTTGGCCATGACGGAGGAACCACCCTTGATGCAATAAAAGCCATTAACTATGCAAAGGCAAAGGGTGTAAAGATATGCAATGCCTCCTGGGGAGGGTCCTATACGGCAGACTCTTTATTGGAGGCTGCAATCAGGAATTCCGGAATGCTTTTTGTCGCTGCAGCAGGTAACGGTGGTGATGATAGAATAGGGGACAACCTGGACGCTTCCCCTGAATATCCTGCAGCCTACAGCAGCGATAATATACTATCGGTGGCTGCAGTGGACGAAAGCGGCAATTTGGCCGGCTTCTCAAACTATGGATCCAACTCTGTGGATGTAGGGGCTCCCGGAGTGAATATACTTAGTACACTGCCCAGGGCATCGGAGGGAGCGGCTGCTGTGGAGGTTTCGGGTGCTTATAATGCATTCGTGGCTACTTTTGGTCTTGAGAACCTTGGCAGCCGTGAAGACCGCATGGAGCTGCTTTCAGCGGTTTTGGGAGGCATCGGACAGTCCGCGCCGATATTGATGGTTGATGATGACGGCAACGATACGACTGTATGTGAAGACGTATATGAGTCCTATGATTTCGCCCTACAGGATCTGGGCTTTACCAATTGTGAGGTAGAGTATGTAGGGTCGGCAGCGGCTGATGGCCCCGGGGCAGGCAAGCTGAGCGCATATGAAGCTGTGCTGTGGTTTACCGGAGAATCCTACGGGACCTTGACCAATACTACTCTGACTGGCAATGACCAAAATGCCCTAATGGTTTATCTCGGCAGTGGAAAAAAACTGATTCTTTTTGGGCAGGATGCCTTGTTCAGAATTGAGGACAGCGATTTGGTGAAAAACTATTTTACAATTGAGGTCACAAAGCCGGACTATGGAAGAAATACCTCATTGGAAGGCGTAGCGACAGGATATGAAGGTTTGAATTACAAGCTTGGCGGAAACATATCCGCAACGGATCAGATCAGCCCGCTGACAGGGGGCAGTGCAAAGGCAGTACTGAATTACCCCGCCGAGCCCTGTGCCTTGGGCTACAAGAGCGGCACCTCCATGGCCGCTCCACATGTATCGGGCATTGCGGCACTGATGCTCAGCAAAAACCGGAACCTTAGCACCTCTCAGCTGAAAAGCATGATTATGAACAGTGGTACAGCCCTTGGCAGCTTGAGCGGCAAAACTGTAACAGGTAAAATAGTAAATGCTTTTGAGGCTTTAAAAATGGTCCCAGCTGACAATCCTACCGTAGATACAGGCACCTCTGGAGGGAGCAGCAGCTCAGGAGGCGGTGGCGGAGGCGGCGGTGGCGGTGGTGGTGGCGGAGGCGGCGGTTCCTCATCTGCGGGAACGGTCGAGAGCACACCGAAAAATCCATTTGAGATCGCACTCAATGAATTGTCAGGAAAATCCGTCACCTTGAAGGACTCGGTTGTAAGCATAACCTTACCGCCGGAAACGATAGCTGCAGGAGGCTCTGGCAGTGGAAAGCTCGATATCAGAGTCAATGCCCTTTCAGGGGAAGCTTCAAGGGACTATGCCGGTAACGCGTCTGCCGGTTTGTACAGAATTGGTGGCAGCATATATGAATTCTCTGCGGAGTTGAAAACCAGTGAAGGGACCAAGGCTGTCAAGAGCTTCACCAAGCCCTTGAGAATAAGCATCAGACTGAGCCGGGCCGATTTGGCCAATGTTGACCTGAACAAGCTGGGAGTATACTACTATAATGAGGAAAGTAAGGCATGGGAATATGTCGGCGGCATATATGATCCCCAGGCTGGGACAATCACCTTCAGCACAAATCATTTCAGCAAATATGCCATTATGAGGACGGAAAGCACGCTAACAGATATTGACAGGCACTGGGCAAAGAGTGAGCTGGAACTGATGGTGGCAAGGCATGTGATTGACACTGTGTCAGGCAGCAAGTTTGGCCCCGATGAAAAGGTCACCAGAGCTGAAGTGGTAAAAATGCTTGTAAACATGCTGCAGTACGATGCAGCAGGAGGTATAAGTATGGAAGAACCTGCGATGCCTTCCTTTGGGGATGTAAGCAGGGATGACCCATATTATGCATATGTGGAAACAGCATTGAAGCATGGGATTACAAAGATGAGCGCAGACAGGCGCTTCAATCCAAAGGATACCATTACCAGAGAACAGCTGGCAGCTATGATTATGAGAGCCCTTGGGCTGGATGGTGCTTCTGATTTGTCCGTACTGGACTATGGCGATAAGGACATTATCCCGGCATGGGCGGCGGGCAGTATAGCTGCTGCATATGAAAGAGGCTATATGCAAAGCATAAATGGCAGGGATTTTGGTGTGGGGCTGAGTGCAACCAGGGCACAGGCTGCTGTTATAATCAAGCGTATAATGGACAAGTCCGGCATGCTCCTTGTACCTGTAAAGCTTACAGGAAAGCTGGCGGTAAATGATATCGAAGTCAGACATTATGAACTGGAAACCGCTGATGGCCTTTATGTGCTGATCCATGACAGCGAGAGCAGATATCTGGCCAAGCTGCTGGGAAGCTCAGTGGGGAAGGATATAGAGGTAAGCGGATATGTGCAGGGTGGTTATTCCATATATATGAGAGGTAAGGTATTTAAGGCGATTTCTATAGAAGTGAAATAAAAATATAAGATCCTTCGCTCGGCTCAGGATGACACTTACTTGTCATCCTGAGTGAAACGAAGGATCTTTTAGCTTTTAGATTTTCTATTCATACCTCAGTGCTTCTATAGGGTCAAGCTTTGCCGCCTTGTTGGCGGGGTACAGTCCAAAGAATATTCCCACTGCCGAGGAGAAGGCAAAAGCTATAAATATTATAAATGGCGATACACCCAGTGGTATGTTGATCGCTTTACCAACGACAAAACCCAGAGTTATTCCAAGGGTCATTCCAATGATACCGCCTATAAGGCATAGTATGAGGGATTCGGTAAGGAACTGCAGCATTATGTCCTTGTTCTTGGCTCCCAGGGCTTTTCTTATTCCTATTTCTCTGGTTCTTTCAGTAACAGAAACCAGCATGATATTCATTACCCCTATACCGCCGACTATGAGCGATATACCTGCAATTGCTCCTATTACCATAGTAAAGATATTAAGTACATTTTCCAGCATATCAAGCTCCTTGAAGCCTTCCTCTGCTGCATATTTACCTTCATTTCTGTGGGTTTGCTCCAGCAGATGCACTATTTTTGTTGCTACTTCCTTTGAGTTGTCCATGGATTCAAGCATTACAGAGAAAAAGGTTATTTTGGGGTCGGGAAAGACCCTTTCACTGATGGTTATCGGTACATAGCCTAGTCCGGGGTAGTTGTCTCCGAACATTGCAGCCATGCTACCGCTGCTGCTCTCTGCAACACCTATTACTGTCAGGTTTGTATTATTATCATCAATTGTGACCTTAACCTTCTGGCCAATTGCGTTTTCAGCCTTTTTAAAAAGCTTGGCTGCGGTTATCTCATCTATGACGATCACATTCCTTGCCGACAGAACGTCACCTTCATTGAGATACCTGCCAGCAATCATCTCAACCTTCATAAGCTTGGTAAACTCATGAGTCACGCCGTCCACCTCGGAGAATTTCTTGTCCTTATCAGTCTTGATTTGCCCCATGGCGCCGGAGGCAGGTACAACGGTGCTCACCTCGGGAATTTTTTCTTTTATCAGCTGTGCATCCTTAAGTGTAAGATAATCTCTGTCTTCAATATCGTTATTTGTTGATTTTACATTTACGTTTATGACATTGGTTCCAAGATCGTCAAACTCTCCGACTATGGCCTCCTTGCCGCCTTGTCCGATGGATACTATTGTTATGACTGAAGAGATACCAATTATGATACCCAGCATGGTAAGGAAGGAGCGCATCTTATTGGATTTTACGCTCTGGATGGCGGATATGAAGCTTTCCATTATATTCATACTGTCATCCCCTTTCTGGTTATCCTGTTTTCAACAGGTTTGTCCGATATGATTCCACCATCCCTGAAGACTACTGCCCTTTTTGTATGCTGGGCAATATCCTGCTCGTGGGTAACCATAACTATTGTGACACCTTCATTGTTAAGACCTTCAAAGATGTCCATTATTTCTTCGCTGGATTTTGTGTCAAGATTACCTGTGGGTTCATCAGCAAGAATGATGGCTGGATCGTTGACCAAGGCCCTTGCTATTGCCACTCTTTGCTTTTGACCGCCCGATAGCTCATTAGGCCGATGATGCATCCTGTCAGTGAGCCCTACTCTATCCAGGGCAGCTTTCGCCTTTTTCTGCCTTTCAGCATAGGACATTCCTGCATATACCATGGGCAGCTCCACATTGGCAAGGGCGCTCAGGCGGGGAAGCAGATTGAAGGCCTGGAATACAAAACCAATCTTCTTATTACGTATCATAGCCAGAGCATTACCGTCCAGCGTGGAAACATCTACATCATCAAGGATGTACTTCCCCTCAGTCAGCCTGTCAAGGCAGCCCAGTATATTCATCAATGTTGATTTTCCTGAGCCCGAGGCCCCCATTATTGCAACATATTCATTTTTTTCAATTTCCAGGTTTATATCCTTGAGGGCTTCTACCTGGATCTTGCCTGTGTCATATACTTTTTTCAGGTTCTCAACTCTTATTATCACTGTTTTTACCCCCTGACTGCTTCACCGGGTCT
Source organism: uncultured Clostridiaceae bacterium (assembly GCA_964574195.1). Taxonomy (GTDB): domain Bacteria; phylum Bacillota; class Clostridia; order Lutisporales; family Lutisporaceae; genus BRH-c25. The sequence goes on from CAZNMO010000045.1 coordinate 9,651, forward strand.
CCGTCCTTAAGTGTTGCAGGCGGGCTCTTTATATAGGAATCACCTGCTTTTAAGCCGTCCAGTACCTGTATTTCAAAGTCTGTCTCCAAGCCTGTCTGTACAATTCGCTTCACTGCCTTATCCTTATCGACTAAAAAGACATATTTATTACCCTCTTCATCCTCCAGAACGGATTCGAAGCTGACAGCCACTGTGTCTTTGACTTCCTGAAGCGTAATGTCTATATCTGCCTCATAACCTGCTTTTATTTTGTCATCAGGATTATCAAGGGTTATTTCAATTTCAACCTTGGGTTCCTTGTTGGTCCCTTCCTGGGTGATGACGGCAGCATCGCTTATGGCTGTGACGGTGCCATTGTATTCAGTATCTATGCCCTTTACCTTTACACTGGATTTCTGGCCTTTGCTTATACTTACAGCATCGTACTGGCTTACCAGGACCTTGACCTTGTATTTGGAAAGGTCATATATTGCAATGGTACTGTTTTCTAAGGTAGGGTACTGATTAGCTTTTACATCAAACTGAACAATTCTACCGCTTATGCTTGATTTTACAATGCTCTTGCCGATATTATCCTTCATGTTTGCTATGTCTGCCTTGGCGCTTTCCACCTGGTTTCTTTTTTCCTTGATCTGATCACTATTGTTTACACCAAAGTCGTTTAACGAATCCTTGGCATCGTCGAGCTCCATTGTAGCCAGTTCCATGGCATTCTTTGCGTCGTTCATGGACTTGGCCGTTGTTTCATATTCCTCTTTGGAAACTGCTCCGCTTTCATAGAGCACATTGGTCTGGTCATATTTTCTCTTCGTTTCATTATAATTTGTTTCAGAATTATGGAGTTTTATTTCTGCCGTTCTTACTGCATTCTCAAGGGCTTTCTTGTCATTGGCACTATTGATGTTGAGAAGTCTCTGGAGATTCATATTGGCAAGCTCCAGGGCCAGCTCATATTTTCTCAGCTGGTATTCATATTCAGCGGAATCCATTTTCAGCAGGTCAGTGCCGGCATTTACCTCCTGACCTTCCTGCACATAGACCTCAATGACCTTTTGCTGCGTGGAAAGACTTATATCCTCCTTATCGGCTGCTTCGATATTCCCGGTTACGGAGATCATCTGGGAGAGGCTCTTTGTCTCTGCTTTGCTAATATCCACTTCCTTGAGCTTTCCCTGGGTTGAAGTAATTATCCTTACAGCGGCAATAATGACCACAACTAGCACTATAGCTGCTATGATAATCAGTTTTTTTCTGCTTTTCATTTTTTTCCCCCTTTATGAATCTAACAAAATTCATTTTTTTACTCATTAAAACTTCACACATATTTCTATACGCATAATTTCATAAAAAGTTTGCAGTATAGTTTAATTTTGTTACTTAATTTATCATAAATCAAATCTGACAGATGTGCAAAGTCACATTATGTTAATTAATTGCATCTTATTGGATAATAAGATAAAATGAGTATAAGAACTGTCTCAAGGCTTCCCCTTGAGGCGACTGATGAGGTGTACAGGAGGTGCGAAAACTGTTCAAGTTGAATTTTGAAAAAACTGCGATTTTTGTTCTTTTACTGATAATCACAATTTCTACAGCCAACATCTACAGTCAGTTCTTCGGAAAAGGCAATGAGCGCAGAGAACATAATGAAGTCAAAATGGACATAATAACAAATATGAGTTTTCCTGCAGGTCTTCTGAAGGCAGACCAGCTATATGACCAGGAATTGTATAAGGAGGCACAGACGGAATATCTCATACTTGCGGCTATGCAGAATCTGAGCCAGCAGCAGAAGGCCACTTTGTATTTCAAACTGGGGACCTGCAATTACAAGCTCAATGAATATGAAAAGGCCATGGACAGCTTCCTGAATTCAGCAGAATTCAAAGCCGGTGATCCTGTTTCCTACAATAATGCAGCTGTTTGTGCTTTTTATAAAAATGACCTGGAAAAGGCGAGAGAGCTACAAAGTAAGGCGGTTTCTATGCTTCCGGTCATTGAGTATCATTACAATCTGGCCAGGATATATGAAGCATTAGGAAGATATGATGATGCGGTCAAATATTATGTTGCAGTTTCAAAGGCTGAAGAAAATATTACAAGAGAGGATCGTATAGATCCCATCCGAATAAAAAATAAAATTATGAAGCTGATGACTAATATAAGCGATGCTGATAAGATATCAAAGGAACTGATGGTTGCTCTAAAGCTGAGGGAAACGAGAGAGGTATTTATAATAGAAGATGCCAATATGGACATCCGAAGTAAGAATTTTAAATGGAATATTGTAAATGAGAATGGTAACGGCAAGCTTTATTGCTCTTATGACAGGAAAAAATCCGATCCATACAACCTTATTGATACCCTGAAATGGACCGTAAAAAAAGATGATTCAACTGCTTACTCGGGTACAAAGGATTCCTTTTCTTTGACTCTAGTCCCGGGGAGCAGATATATTGTATATCTTGATATAGCCTACGATACCAACAAAACCTCCTCCAGTTATGTAGATGTAACAAAGGGCAGCGAAATGGTTTTCAGCAATAGCAAGCTCACTAAGAATGCTTCTGAGGCCAAGCCCAAGTATTATGAATATGCTATATATGAACAGGTTTTTGAATCGGATTTCCGCATAAGAAGAAGCGGTTATATTGACAGATTTAACACCGAATGGGGAAAGGATAACGTAGAAGCCACTATTATGGATAAGGATTTTATCGATGCCCAGCGATCGATATATATCAAGAATACCTCTGATAAGGAAGCGGGCATATGGGCGGATTTATCCGAGCTGATAAATGACAAGCAGCTGAAAGGAAAGACTATAGGTATAAAATTCTATGCACGAAAGATTACATCAAATGCAAAGATGATAGTGAATATAAGGACCAAGGCAGGAAAGGTAATCAAGATTATACCGCGTGAGTATACACTGGAGTATAAGTGGAAAAGCTTTGGAGTGCATGTACCTATCCCTATCAATGGGGATGGCTTGACGATAAGCTTTGCAACGCAGTCGGGTGAAGAAGTAAAAATGGATGGGTTTATAATATACATTGTAAGATAACATAAGAAAAAGAAGGACAAGCATTTGCTTGTCCTTCTTTGTTAGTACATTATTACTGCTGGATCTGTGCACCGTAAACAGGTGCTGTACCGTTTGTTCTGTATACTTCTACCATGTAGTCGTTATCTGCTACTATATTTGCAAAGGTATCAACCAATACGCCATCTGCATCATATAATGATGCAATGCTGATGTCGCTGCCTACAACTGCTCCGTAGTAAGTTGTTCCGCCGTATACTACTGCTACTACGTAGTCATTTGTATTCCAACCACTGAAGGTTACCAGGTTGGCATTAACTTCGATACCGCCGCTTGTTACTATTCCCTTGAAGCTATAAGTTCCAACTCCGGTTACTTCTACAGTGTAAGTTGCACCGTCAAGAACTGCTTCAGTCAATGCGAATCTGTTTGCTGTTCCGCTTGTTGAAGGATCTACCTGTATTGCTGTTCCGTCAGCGTTCTTGATTACTACGTCAGATGAGTTCACTGACTTGGTTGTTCTAACTTCTACTGTTCTACCGTCGATTATAGCTACACCCTTTACATAGTCTGAAGTTATTACTGCAGATGCTACGAAGTCGAAGGATATATCTTTTACTGTTGCAGTATTTCCAGCGATGTCCTTAGCGCCTGTTTTTGGTATGAGCGTGTAAACATCGCCAGCCTTGAGAGCTGTGCCGCCAAGTGTTAACTTAACGATGTTCTTGTTGTCCTTGTCTATTGCTGCAGTAGCTGTTGCGCCTGAAGCTGTTCCATCACTCTTTCTGATTTCGTATGAACCTGCTGCTGTAGCTGAGATCTCTTCGGAGTATACTACGTTGATTGTCTTTGTATTTATAGATTCAACATAATCGATTGCAGGAGCATCCTTGTCTTCCATTAATGTTGTGTAGGCTGTGAGGCCTGCGAAGTCAACATCCTCATCCTTAACAGCAGTTCCGAGATAGTCTTTGAGGTCAGTGCTGAAATCGAATTTGTAAGTTGTTTCGAAAGGTAAGGTGCCTGTTACTTTAACAAGTGTCAATGTTGAAAGCTCTTCATTTGTTGTTGGTGTTGTTGTTACGTCGGCATCATTATCAATGTATGCGTTGAATACTGTACCGTTAGCAGTAATTGTACCAGCCATTGAACCGTCAGCCATCTTTATTGGGCCTGAGAATGTGAACTGAAGAGTTCTTACATCCAACTGATCCTTTGTTGATACTTCAACAGCATCAGCTGCTACATCTGATCCGTAGAATGTTGGCTTGTCGTCAGCATCTACTACGAATGCGTTGTTGTGCTTGTCTTTTATTCCGTTAAGCGCTGTTACTGTTATTTCGTCATTTGTGTTTATTGCTGCACTTGTCTTCAATACAACTGTAGTTTCATCATCGATTACTCCTACAACTGAGGCTGTAAATGCACCGCCGTCAATTGTCATGTTTGGTGCAAGAACTGCAGCTGTTACTTTTTCATCAAATGTCACTCTGATTTCTCTGTCATTTGCTGCGTAGATGTTTTCGATTTCTGGCATAGCTGTATCAGCACCATCAACCTGTGATGTGAAGTATGCCTTAGCATTTGTTGTTACGTTTCCGAGTCTGTCCTTAACTCCGTTGATTGTTACTGTATAGTTCTTGTTCTGTTCCTGCTTAGCTGTTGTGAGTGTTACCACCTTGTAATCGTCGCTAGCAGATACTTCTGCCTTAAGAACTGTGCCAAGGCCGTTGTTTACTACGTAGTTTGCAGGATCATTTGCTGAAGCAACATCAAGTCTTTCATCAAATGTCAATTTAACTTCTGTAAGGCTGTTCCAAACTACCTTTGTTACTGCTGCTGGCTTTATGTCGGCACCCTGTGATCTTGGAATGCTTCTGTTAACTACTTTTGTTATTACATTGCCAAATTCGTCAGCAATGTTATCCATTGATAATTTGTAAGTTGTTGCTGTATCCATGGTGGAGGTTGTCAAAACAACTGTCTTTCCAAGGTTTGTATCAGGCTTTGTTGGTCTTACTATTTCAGCCTTGATTACTTCCAAACCGTTATCGAATGAGTAGTTATTGATATCTGTCATAGTTGCAGCATCCATTCTGTTTGTTTCTGTGAATGCTATTTCAACCATTGAGTCGCCGTATACTGTGATCGCACCAGCCTTTGGAGCTGTTGTATCAGGAGCCATACCGCCAAACTGCTTTGTTATAGCCTTTGATATAACGTTCTTTGAAGCTGATCCGTCAGCAATATTGTTTATTGTAAGTGTGTATCTCTTGTTGATTTCCATTGGCTCTGTGCTGATTTCTACCTGATCCAGGTAATCGTATGCATCTTTAACTTCATCTTTAGCAACTATCTTTGTTATTACAAGACCGTTGTTTAATGAGTAGTTAGCTATGTTTTCAGCTGTAGCTTTGTCAATACCGTGTGCATCTGTGAAGTTGATGAGTATTCTCTGGTTGTTCTTAACGATTACATTTCCATCAACTGTAGGAGCTTTTGTATCAGCTGTTCCTGCCAAGCTCTTAGTTACTGTCTTCATTGCAACCAAGTCTGAAGATTTAACGTTCTGTATAGTAAGCTTGTAGATGTTGTTTGTCTTCATGCCTTCAGTTGTAAGCTTTACTGTCTTTCTAGCGTCATCCTGGCTAACCCAGAGTTCTGCTGACTTAACAGTCACGCCTTTGTCAAATGTGTAGTTAGCTATGTTTTCTGCTGTAGCTTTGTCAAGTGCTTTTGTAAATACTATTTCAACTGTGTTTGTATCAATACTCTTTACAGTGTCTATTTCAGGAGCACCAGCTACTTTAGCTATACCAGTGAAGTTAACTGATACGCCGTTTACAGTCATTGTGTAAGCTGTACCTGCAGTCTGTGCTGCTGTTTCGAGAACTACAATAGTATCGCTTTCAGCAACAGCTGACTTAACTTCAAGAGCTGTTGTTGAGCCCTTAACTACGATTGAGTAGTTAGCTGCTTTTTCAGCAAATGCTTTTGCAACTGCTGCGTCAAATACTACTTCTACTTTGTCATTAGCGATAGCCATAACTGATGTTACTTTAGCTGATGTTACAGCTTCTTCATAAAGACCAGCTGCTATTGCTGCTGCCTTGTTGATCATTTCTGCGTCAACCATTACTGTTGCAAGAGTTGTTTCTGCGCCTTTTACGTTAGCCTTTAAGCCTTCGATTGTAGCTATTGCCAAATCGTTGTTTGTGAACTTTGCTACGTTAGCAACCTTTGTGAGGCCCTTTGAAGCTGCGAAAGTCATAACGTCGTTCCATCCGAAGTCTCCAACTACATCAGCAGTTGTCTGCTTGTATCCGAGAGCTTCGAGCATTACCTTGTAGTACTGCTGTGCTGTAACTGTTTCAAAAGGATTGAACTTTCCTGCATCTGCGCCAATCCATCCCAACTGTGGGTTAGCTTTGAGGTATGCCATTATAGCTTTACCGTCAGCCCATGTCATTGTTTTTACATCTGCGAAGTTTGTTGTTCCTGTGAATGCCATAGCTTCGTCTTCAAGACCCTTGAGTCTTAAGAACATTATAGCTGCCTGCATTCTTGTTGTTGATTTTGCCAGGTATGCAGGTGTCACACCATCTGCTGTGTCACCCTTGAGTACGCCGATAGCCTTCAATGCCTCAGCATCGGCTCCGATTGTTGCAGTTGTATCAGCGAATAAAGTTGACATTGAAGAGAATATCATCGCAAACGCCAATATAAGAGCAATTATCTTCTTGTTATTCATACGTGTTTTTTCCTCCTTAAAGATCGTTTTGGTTTTGTTTTGGTTACTTGTGCATGCACTGGATTGTCTTTGATCAACTATTCTACTTGAACCTATACCATGCACCCCCTTTCCAGGTTGTAGGAAAAATTGATTGAAATCTTCTCATGGTTAACATAATTCTACACGGAATTCGTAATTCCTCCCTGCGTAACAGTATTGTAAACTAGTGTAATACGCGTGTAATGGGAAAATTTGCGATTCCGTAAAAAAGAATTATGTAAAAAAGTTATGTCAACCATTGAGTTTTCAAAATGCGCCATACTTTCCCGGGTGATGTTTATATCCCACAGTATAATATGACGTAGGGATCAGCTATTATGTTTCGTTACAGTTGTGTGACAGAGGCTGTCCTAATTTTGTCCAACAGCATATGACGATGCTTTACCTTTGTATCAATCGGATTGAGGTGAGTTTTTCTGCCGCAGCTCTGTCATTCTGAGCGCAGCGAAGAATCTATAGTCCTTTACTATTTTCATTTGATTCATTGCACAATCAATATTACAGATACATTAAAATTTGATGTATTTTCCTTTTGAAGCAGGATTTGTGTAACTTCCACAGAATATTATCTGTAAGATTGAAGAAAATAGGAGGATACAAATGAAAAACGTTAAATTGTTCAAAGCAGCAGTCATCGCTCTTGCACTTCTATTCGCAGTAACCGGTGTTGCTTATGCAGATAACAATACTTCGCAGTTTACTGATATAGATGGTCACTGGGCACAGCAGCATATCAACAGCGTTTACAGCAAGGGCTTGATGGGCGGTGCAACCGAAACCCTGTTCAAGCCGGGCGACTTGGTTAAGAACCTCGACGCATTAGTTAGTATATCACGGATGATTGACCGGGGAAATGATATAAATATGGAACAATTGGTGACAAAGTACCAGGAAAAGTCCTTGGATAAGTTCAAAGTACCTTCGTATGCAAGGGAACACGTTGCTTTGTGCTTGGAAAAAGGAATTATTACCGATTACGATTTGATGGCGTATGCCACAGTTCCCAATGCAACAAAAAAAGATATTGCAAAGTACCTGGGATTGGCCATGGGTGTCAAGGTCAAGGACGGTGCACCTGCGGTAGCACTTCCTTTCAAAGACTCGTTAATGATCCCTTCCATATATAAGCCTTATGTAAAGTATCTGATTGATAATGGTGTAATAAGCAAAACCGGTGATACCAATGGGAATTTCAACCCCAATGCCAATATAGACAGAGCTACTTTTGCAAAAATGCTTGATATTGCAAGTAGCGTGTATAATAATGAAAGCCCAGTTCAGGATACTGTAAAAACTGAGACCGGTAATACAGACTCTGATACAGGCTCAAATTCCGGTACAAGTACTGATACCGGTAATACAGGTACTTCCTTTGAGGACGTCAAAGACGGACTCCAGGTGGATGTAACAGCTATAGTGGATCAGGTCATACCTGAATACGGCAATTTAGCGGTATTCGTAGGGACAGAGAGGAAGAACTACAAGGTAGCTTCGAATATTTCCTGCATAATAGATGATGTTGCAAGCGATTTCTGGAAGCTCAAGAAAAGCGATACAGTCAAGCTTTACCTTGAAAATGATAAGATAACTAAAATAGTGGGCGAAAGCAAGATCAGAAAGATGGTTGGAACCCTTGTAGATATAAAATCTGACGATAAAATCACTCTCACAATGAAAACCACCGGTGGTGATACACGAAAATATACTATCACAACCAAGACGATAGTGATCAAGGATGGCAAAACTGCCCTGTGGCAGGAGCTAAAAAGTGGAAACAACCTGGTGCTGACAACCACATATGACGAACTGGTTGAAATAAACGCAGATGGAGTCAAGAGCTCGGACAAGGGAATCATTGAATCAATAGTATACAGTAGGATAGCTCCTCCAAAGCTTGTTATTACAGCACCTGACGGAAGTCAGAATACATACTATGCTGATAAGGATATAGAAATATCAGGGGCGGGTAATGATGTTTACTCCCTAAGACCTGGAATGCAGGTGGAGATCAGTCTGCTGGATGATGAGATAAGGAAGATCTCAATACTGGGAGAAAACAAGGCAATACAGGCTGAGGTCAAGGGCATAATAAAAAGTATAGATGCAGGCTCAGGAATGATAGTAATAGAAGTGTATGACAGCAATGCACAGAAGTATATAGATAAGAAGGTATTCGTCGGTGAAAATACTAAAATAGCTTATGTGGACCTGGCTTCGCTTGAGATAAAGACCTTGCATCTGGATGAGCTCAAGATAAACCAGACAATAAGTGTTTTAGGCAGCGGAAGTGCCGAAGGTATTTCTGCAACAACGATACAATTGATCAGTCAATAAATGTGTGGGCGAACGATGTTCGCCCTTTGTCATCCTTCAACGCCCGACCCGTATTTCGTGACTTGCGACTACTTAACAGGAGGCTCACAGAATGCATAATAAATTGATTTCCGTTGTTGTTCCGATGTATTATGAAGAAAAGGTGGCGGAAGAGTGCTGCAGGCGGCTTAGAAAAGTCATGGACAGCTGCGGCTATGCCTATGAGCTGGTCATTGTCAATGATGGCAGCAGGGATGGCACTATGGATATACTTCTGCGTATAGCTGCTGAGGATAGGAGGGTAAAGATCCTGAGCTTTTCCAGGAACTTCGGCCATCAGGTGGCTGTTACTGCAGGTATAGATAGAGCCAGGGGCAATGCCATTATTATTATTGATGCAGACCTGCAGGACCCTCCTGAACTCATAACTGAGATGCTCACGCTGTGGGAAAAGGGTTATGAAGTTGTATATGCCAGAAGGAAAAGGCGGAAGGGTGAGAGCATATTCAAACGTATTACGGCCAGCTTATTCTATAGGACGCTGGATAAGCTGTCTGATACACGGATACCACTTGACACGGGAGATTTCAGGCTCATTGATGCGAGAGTAGCCGACCAGCTCAGACAGATGAGAGAGAAAAACAGGTTCCTCCGGGGTATGATAAGCTGGATAGGATTCAAGCAGATACCTATAGAGTACGAGAGGGAAGAGAGGTTCGCTGGGGAGACCAAGTATCCTCTAAAGAAGATGATCAAACTGGCTTTGGATGGTATAATATCCTTTTCTTCAAAACCACTAAAGCTTTCCCAGTACTTGGGATTTTTTGCTGTGTTCTGTGCCATGGGTGTTCTGTTGTACTCCCTGATTTACAGGCTGGTAGGAGGCGCAAATCTGGTCACCGGATGGGCATCCATCATGACGACTGTTGCCTTTCTGGGCGGGGTCCAGCTGATATCCATAGGAATATTGGGTGAATATATTGGTAGAATGTATGATGAAAGTAAGGGAAGGCCCCTATATATAATAGAAAAGGAAATCAACACAGATGATGAGCAGTAAAAAGCTACTATCAACTTTCGTGAGCATTGTGTTGGCAGCAGTGCTTATGTATTATCTTCTTTCAAAGGCAGGGCTTGAAACTATTGCAGCAAGCCTTAAGATGATGAATTACCGATGGATAATGTTGGCTGTGGCCTTATATACTTTTGATATGTTTGTCAGGGCATACAGGTGGAAGGTCATCCTCAAGGGCAATGCTATAACAATTAATATCTGGGACTCCTTCCTGGCATATAACCTGGGAAACAGCCTGAACATAGTTATACCGGCCAAGATCGGGGATGTAGCAAGATCCTACTATTTGAAGAAAAAACATGGACTGGCCTACTCCAGGACATTACCTTCAACATTTCTTGACAGAGTTTTTGATGTTCTGGGAGTATACGTGGTCCTGTTTTTTTGCGGCTTGTATATTATGACAGGGACAAAGCTCCAACTGTGGCTTTATTATACCTTTGCCGCCGGGATGGCAGCACTTGTCGCTACGCTGATATTGCTGGAGCTTCTGCTGAAGCGGAAGGAAATAATTGGGCGTATTGGGAACAAGAAATTTCAAAGCTTGCTATATTCGCTGCTGGAGGCCTTTAAGAGTTCCTTCAGGGACAGAGGGAAATTCACACTGCTGCTTTCCTGCTCTGTAGCAATATGGCTATGTGAAGGAGTATTCTCGTATCTGGTTTTTATTTCCATGGGGCGGGGTATGGATCCGGTGGTGGTTATTTTTGCTACTATGATAGCCATATTGACCAAGGTCGTTCCTGTGACTCCGGGAGGAATAGGCGTATTTGAAGGTACTATGGTGCTTATACTCTCTTTCTTTGGTATGGACACTGGAACAGGGGCAGTCCTATCAACAATAAATCACTTCATTATGAACCTCTATACAATAATTCTAGGTGTATATGCTTTGCTCAGTGAAAACATCAGTATTAGTGCAATACGGCAGGAAAGGGTAGATAAAAAGTGAGAATAGGAATAATCGGCGGAGGAATAACAGGACTGACTGCAGCATATGAGCTTGCAAAAAATGGATATGAGGTGGAGGTATTTGAGGCAGCTGAAGCAATTGGAGGCATTGCTGGAGCGGTATCAATAGATGGTTTTTACCTTGAAAAATACTATCATCATTTTTTCAAGTCAGATGTACACATGCTTGAGCTCCTTCACGAGCTGGGGCTGAAAGAGAGGCTGCTGTGGAAACAAAGCAGGATGGGCTATTACAGCGGCAATAAGGCCTATGACTTCGGTACGCCGCAATCCCTGCTTAAATTCAAGCCGCTATCGCTTATGGATAAGCTTATGTTCGGTATGTCTGTTCTCAAGCTTATGACTACAAAGGATTGGAAAGCCCTTGAAAATGTTACGGCAAGGGACTGGCTTGTTTCCAGAGCAGGAGAAAAGGCCTTCAGGACGGTCTGGAAGCCTCTCCTTGTTTCAAAATTCGGTGAAGAATATGACAAGGTGTCGATGGCATGGATGTGGGGAAAGATCAGGCTCAGGGGAACCTCCAAGGAAAATGGAAAGGAAATGCTGGGCTATATAGACGGCAGCAGTAGTGTACTTTTCGACAAGCTGACTGAGGTATTAGAAGAAAAGGGAGTAAAAATCAACCTGAACTGCAGAGTAGAATCAATAAAAAAGGAAGGAGAGACCTTCGATCTGCAAGTAAAAGTATGCAGGGGCAGCCATTGGTCGTCCGAAAGTAACCACTTGGTTTTTGACAGGATAATAGCAACTATACCCCTGCCTATCTTCGGGAAGCTTGCAGCAGGGCTGCTTCCTGCAGAATATATTGAAATGATCCAATCTATCCGGTATACTTCGGTAGTCTGCACGGTGCTCCTGCTCAAAAGGCCGTTTAGTCCTTTCTACTGGCTGAACATAGGTGATGAGAGCATACCCTTCGGAGGACTTATTGAGCATACCAATCTTCTGGATAGAAGTCTTTATAACGGTAAGCATATACTATACATATCCCACTATCTTTACAGCTCAGAAAAGTACTACGGGATGAGCAGCAAAGAACTTCTAAAGGAATACCTACCTCAGCTGAAGAAGATCAACCACGAGTTTGGAGAAAGCTGGATAGAAGCGGTATATACCTATAAGGATGAGTATGCACAGCCTGTGATAAAATGTGGATACTCAAGGCTTAAGCCGGAGTTTGAGACTCCGTTGAAAGGACTCTACACAGCCGGAATGTGCAACATATACCCCGAGGACAGAGGTGTAAACTACGCCATAAGGGACGGCAAAGCCGTGGCAAAATTGCTGATATCAAAATCGTAGGGGCACCCACTGGGCGCCCCTACTGTATACGTACCACCTTCGTATCCCCGACCTCAAATACCACTTCTCCGAAGGATATAAGCTTATCTTCATCAATAGCTTGAAATTTCTCCCTTTCCAAATCTCCTATTATAATATACTCCACTTTGTACTTCTTTAGGATATCCATCGATTTATCCATATTTCCGGATTCATACACAGTTTTTACTTCCTCCCCCCTGCGTTGAGGCTCGGCGCTGTCATTTCTCCAGAGCCACTCATGCACATACCAGCCTTGAACTGTGGGAAGGCCGGTGGCCATGGAGATGCGGCAGAAGTCGCTGTAGCTTTCGCCATTGGCTTCCAGGATAACAGGCTGTCCCTTTATATGTTCATTAAGCCAGCCTATTACCTTATAATCCTCCGGCATTTTTTGGTTTATGAATTGCAGGCCATCCAAACCCTTGTAATTCCAAGGCTTAAGACTGGTATAATAACCCTTTGACGCCAATGTGAAATAGGACATTGGCAACAGATATATCAGCACCAGAGCTATTGCTGCAGCTGACTTTATGCTCCTGCGGTTTATTGCAGAGGGTATTCTTACAATAATATGTCCGGCAACTATACAGAACATTATGAAGGCTTGATAGGTAAGCTTGAACATGGTATTTGCCCTGTGGTAGCTGTGAGAATATATATCGCTGACATAGACCACCTCAGGTATCAGTAGAAGCCCCAATCCACAGCAGCAGAGCAGCAGGCATATCATATCGGGTGAAGCTATATTCCTGAGCAGCCTCATCGTCCAGGGTTCCTTAGTATATAGACTGGACTCGTTTCGCTGATTGAGCCGCATTCTGTTTCTTGTATGGATAGTCAAAAACATCAGGAAAGCCGTAATCAGCAGCAGTTGATAGCCCCATAGTATGGCCAGCTGGTATAGCGGCGTCCGGTAGCGGACCAAACCGATTCCTGCCGATATTCCTTCAAATTTCAAGGAAAAAGGGATGCTGAATACTTGGGAGAGTGCTATTATGGCAGCTGTGACTACAATGGTTTTCAGAAATGGCCTTCCAAGCCTGAACCTGCCTTTGGCTTCTTCTGCTCCCCAAAGCTTATGCTCTGTGTCTATATTCCTATAAAGCATCAGTATTATGAAAACAGTTATGTAGATGGGAAAATCCCATGTATTTGTCATATATATTACCGAGAGCAGCAGCCCGAATAGCATGCTTTTGCTCACACCCAGCCTGCCGATCCCGTCGGCAGCACCAAAGCAGCTTAGCAGTAATGCCTGGAATGTAAGCACTATAGGTATATCAGATACGTGGCCGTGCAGATCGGATACAATGAAAGAATATGAGGGAAACTCATGTATCGTTTTATCATTGGTCTCGGGGTCATAGCCTATATATCTTGTGGAATCAGGATAAAAATACTTGGGTCCCTCCTGTACTGTGTTTGTAGCTTTATAATACATGGGGACCCCGTAGCCGTAAATAAAGCTGTGCAGATTACCGCCAAAGGAAAGGAGTGTTGCGGCTATAAGGCCTGCCAGCACAAGCCTCCTCATACTGTACCTTCTCAGCAGGTGAAGTAGATTTGCTGACAGGGAGAAGGTAAGGAGAAAGGACAAGGCAAAAAGCGTCGCAAGCATCAGATTATAGGTATGGTAAGACTGGATGCCGGAGAGCCTTGTAAGGTAAGCACATATATAATGACCAAAATAGTAATAATTGATGCCTTTTCCAGCAAACCATATATCCATGGGGGGCATCGAATCAGACCTTAAAATGGCATTGACAAATCCGAAGTCCATAAATTTCTCCAGGCCATATATATCCGGCTGGAGCCCTCTTACATAGGACCAGAAAAACAACATTAGAAGGAAAAGCAGCTCTTCCAAAACCATAGGCCACTTGTTTTCTTTTAAAATACCAAGTGCTTCAGGCCTCGTGTACAGAAAAACTGCAGCAGGTAAAAATATTATAACAGGAATAAAGGCATGTATTCTTCCCGTACCGGATAAACCTATGGAAGCAAGCAGCCATGAAGAATATGACAGTACAATAATGCCTATGACCTTAGAAAAGCCATAGCCTTTGTCAAAGAAGGAGCGGAAGTATTTTTGACCTATCGGCAGGAATAATATGCCTATTAGTAGAATATATAACCACCATTTGAATACCAGAAAACAGTCGTTTATCATTGTATGACCCCCACAAGATTAATACAATTAATATATTACAATAAGAAGAATAATATTAGAAGAGGTACATTATTATGTCAAAGGAGAATACAAATGAAGGTTAGAAAGGCAATAATCCCTGCTGCAGGTTTGGGAACACGTTTTCTTCCGGCTACCAAGGCACAGCCGAAGGAAATGCTCCCGATAGTGGATAAACCCACAATACAGTATATAGTTGAGGAAGCGATCAACTCAGGGATAAAAGAGATACTTATAGTGACCGGTAGAAACAAGAGAGCCATTGAGGA
>CAZNMO010000046.1:0-3326 GCA_964574195.1 uncultured Clostridiaceae bacterium
AGGCTGGGATGAGAGCAAGCTGGAGGAAATAGGACTGACGGAGCCTGTACTGTATGGACTATATAAGGAATCAGTCTATGACACCAGCAGAAAGCTTCATACTACCGCCAAGCTCTGGGGTACAGATGATTTCTATGGCTTTGGAGTGTTGAACTATCTGTTCGAAGGACTTGTTACAGGAGACAAATATGGATCTGCTGTAGGCATAGTGGCATTGATACTTGTTGTAGGCGGTGCTTTTGGTATCATAATGAGAACCGGAGCTGTCGATGCGGGCATATATGCATTTATTGCAAAAACCAAGGGCTTGGAAAGACTTGCCCTGCCACTGCTTTTCTTTTTATTCTCTCTGGGCGGCGTTGTCTTCGGAATGTCGGAGGAATGCATCCCATTCGCAATGATAATGGTCCCATTTGTTATAGCATTGGGTTATGACTCCATAGTAGCTGTTACTGTGACCTTTGTGGCTTCTCAGGTAGGTAATGCGACATCCTGGATGAGCCCCTTCAGTGTGGCGGTGGCACAAGGAATAGCAGGCATACCGGTGCTTTCCGGTGCCAGCTTCAGGATGGTCATGTGGTTTGTGATCACAGGTGCTGCTGCAGCTTATATGATGGTATACGGTGAAAAGATCAGGAAGAACCCGAAGCTTTCACCTGTTTATACAGCTGACAACTATTTCAGGGAAAGGATATCAGCCGCAGATGATGAGAAAAGGGAGTTCAAGTTGGGTCACAAGCTGATACTTCTTACCATGCTGGCATGCCTCATCTGGATAATCTGGGGCGTTGTAGAGAAGGCATACTATATTCCTGAGATAGCGTCACAGTTCTTTGTAATGGGGCTTGTATCGGGTATTATTGCTGTGGTATTCAAGCTTAATGGAATGACAACAAATGAGATGGCCTCCTCCTTCCAAAAGGGAGTAGCCGACCTTGCAGGTACAGCTGTTGTTGTTGGTATGGCAAAAGGTATATTGCTGGTTCTGGGTGGCTCAAGCCCGACTACCGCTACTACACTGAACACCATGCTGCACGGTATCGGTACAATGCTCAACGGACTGCCATCTGCTGTAACTGCTATGTTCATGTATGTTTTCCAGAGCGTATTCAATCTGTTTGTGACCTCCAACTCAGGTCAGGCGGCACTTACAATGCCGATCATGGCTCCGCTTTCAGATATAGTGGGAGTATCCAGGCAGATAGCTGTCCTGGCATATCAGTTGGGTTCAGGATTTGTAGATGCCTTCACTCCTATGTCCGCCAGCCTTATCGGGGTACTTGGAGTAGCCAGGATCGACTGGGCGAAATGGGCAAAGTTCCAGATCAAGATGCAGGGCTTCCTGTTTGCACTTGGAAGCGTGTTTGTAATAATTGCTGTAATGATAAACTTCCAGTAAAGCTTTTTAACAACACAACAGCCTTTGTATAGGAGTGATTAGATGATAACTTTGATTAAAGGGATAAAGGTTTATGCGCCGGAATATATGGGCATCAAGGATGTCCTCCTGGTAGGCAGCAAGATAGGTGCAGTAGGGGATAGTATTGATGTTGAGCTTGGCAATGCAATAGAGGTCACAGTCCTTGAGGGAAAGGGCAAACTGTTGGTACCGGGCTTCATAGATTCACATGTCCATATTCTTGGCGGCGGCGGTGAAGGCAGCTTCAGGACCAGGACTCCCGAGATAATGCTTTCGGATATAACCAGAGGTGGAGTAACCACTGTGGTGGGCTGTCTTGGAACAGACGGCACAAGCCGCAGTATGATGTCGCTGCTTGCAAAGGCCAGAGGCCTTGAAGAGGAAGGTATAACGACATATATATACTCCGGTTCCTATCATATACCCCTGGTTACCATAACAGGAGATATAATACAAGAGTTAATGGCTATAGATAAGGTGATAGGCGTGGGTGAGATAGCAGTTTCCGATCATCGTTCCTCACAGCCTACATTGGACGAATTCCAGCGGTTGGCGGCGGATACAAGGGTAGGGGGCATGCTGTCCGGGAAGGCAGGTATATTGAATATCCATATGGGTGACGGCAGAAGAATGCTGGATATGCTTTTCAAGACGGTTGAGGAGACAGAAATACCATTTTCCCAGTTCCTTCCCACTCATGTAAACAGGAACCCATATCTTTTTGAGGATGGGATCAGGTATGCCAGAGCAGGAGGTTATATTGACTTTACGACAAGCTCGGACCCGGTATATTGGGAAGGGCCTGACAGTGAGGTGAAAACCAGTAAGGCACTGAAACGCTGCCTTGATGAGGGGATACCTGTTGAAAGGCTGACATTTTCCTCCGATGGCCAGGGAAGCCTGCCGATATTCAATGAGAGGAAGGAATTCGTGGGCTTGGGTGTAGGAAAAGTCACATCCCTGTTCAAGGAAGTTCAGGATGCTGTGCTGATGGAGGGCGTTCCACTTGAAAAGGCCATAAGGACGATAACCTCAAATCCTGCAAATATTCTTAAGCTGAAGGAAAAGGGTCAAATTGCAGAAGGCTTCGATGCGGATCTCTGTCTGTTGGACGAGGAAAGTCTTGAAATAGACACGGTGATAGCCAGAGGAAGGATCATGCTCAGAGACAAGGAAGTAATAGTGCATGGAACCTTTGAATAGCAATAAATAGGAAAGACACGCAGTAATCTGATTACTGCGTGTCTTTTTTTTCACCGACGGCTAAAAAGGCCGTCCCTTTTTTTGAAATCTGCATACCGGACCTGCCGCGGTATTTCATCAGCAGACCCATTTCGGTCATTTTGTCGGTCCTTTTGCGTATCTGATCCTCAGACAGATAATACCTATAGCTCCTCGACAGCTGAGATAGCAGCTTTCTGCCGATGGGCTCCCCTGAATCGTTATAGTGCTTTATGGCCTCAAGGAGGAAGTGGAATTCATCTGCCTCCCTTTGTCCCAAAGATAGTTCAAAGTGCAACTGATGATCATTCTGCCGGGTGCTTTCATGGAAAAATTCCAGAGGAAGCTGTGCCTTTGTTACCGTCTTGTCATCGACAACAGCCACCATATATTCGATGGTGCTCTCCAGCTCCCTGACATTACCGGGCCAGTCGTAGGAATGGAGAAAGTCCATTGCATCTCCTGATATTATAAGGTCTGTACGGCTGTTCTTCATAAGGAAGTATTCCACCAATATATCGATATCTTCTTTCCTTTCCCTGAGAGGAGGGGTCTTGAGGCATAGCTTCTTCAGCCGGTAGTACAAGTCCTCCCTGAAGCAGCCTTTTTGGCACATCTGAAAAAGATCCTTGTTGGTGGCGGCGATGACCCTGACATTTATCGGGATTATCTCATTGCCCCCTAC
>CAZNMO010000046.1:3336-9871 GCA_964574195.1 uncultured Clostridiaceae bacterium
TTGCCTGTATCTTCAATGAGGTATCTCCTATCTCATCCAGGAAGATAGTACCGTTATCAGCCTGTTCAAAAAGGCCCTTTTTTCCGCCTTTTTTGGCCCCCGTAAATGCGCCCTCTTCATAACCGAAAAGCTCACTTTCCACAAGATCCTCCGGTAATGCGCTGAAGTTGACTGCCAGAAAGGGACCCGATGCCCTTTTTGACTCATTGTGCATGGCACTTGCAAACAGCTCCTTGCCTGTGCCGCTTTCACCCTGTATAAGGATGCTCAGATCTGCCCTGGCGATTTTTCTTGCAGTATCTATAGCTGTCGTCATTGCAGGTGAACTGCCGATAATATCTTCAAATTTATACTTACCTATATGCCCTTTCTTTACGAGATTAAGGCGGAGCCTGCTCTCCATTTCCGCCAGCTGCTTGCTGTCCTTCAGGGCACATACGGTGGAATCAAGCTTTTCTACTATGAATTTGCTTATAAGCACTTCACTGTTGTTGATCCTGAAAATATGTTCACTGCTGTCCTGCTCTGATATCAGGAAGGAGGTTATGTTGCTGTCCTTTAAGATTTGGCTGATATTCCTGCCTATCGCAAAAGAACCGCGAAGCTTGAATATCTCCTCACATTTTTGATTGAAGACGGTTATCCTGCCGCTGTGGTCAAAGGCCATTATTCCATCATTGACCTGGTTCAGTACCTTTACCAGATATTCATTTGTTTTGTTGGAATCTTCGATAGAGTTGTAAAGCTGCTTGCCCAGGTGTACCATTTCCTCAAGATATCGGGCTGAGACATAATGGGATTTTTCATCCAGTATATCAAGCTTCTGAAGTATTTCTACTATTGTAGTAAGGTCAATTACCCTGGAGCCTATATCTATGACCTCTCTGACAAAGTCGGGCATAAGGCGGCCTTCGCCGGGAGTGATTGCAATGGCAGGCTTCTCGTCAATACTGCAGCCGGGATAAAATGGAATCATCCTGAAATGATTTATACCCAGGTTGCTTATCAGCTCAATAACATCAACTGTTGTCTCTTTAAGATCATTTACGATCAAGACATCAGAGTCCTTGGGTATGGAAAAAATCCTGTCTATATTGAGCATATTGAGGGTACGCCTGGCAATTATCATGGGGCAGCTCTCATCAATATACTTTATCACATCATCATAGACATACTTGGAGGACAGGACTATGAGGTCAGCCTTGATTTTCTCCTTGACATTGTCATAGTTTTCAAAGCTTAATATCTCCGCATAGTCTTGCAAAAGAGCATTCAACTGGTTTGAAAGGACACTTCTTGTCGATTCGGAGTCATATGTCATTAAAGCGATTTTTTTCAGCTGCTCCATAACGCGGCCACCTCCAAGTAGGTATTACAATAACTTAATTATATCACAAAAACATGTCGCCCGGGAAAGAATTGCAGCTGCTCTGTCGACTGCTGATGCAAAACACGCTATGATATAAATAGTGATAATCGGAGGTGAACTGTTATGCAAATCAATAAAGGCATGATAAAGGATTGGTTTGGGATCTATTCAGGCTACAGCCTCGCCCTGGAAGCATGGCGCAGAGGGCTTACGGTTACAATTGACGATGGTATATGCTCCAGCTTTACTGTAAGCATGCCTGCCGACTATATTTCCGGCCAGGAGCCGAGGGCCATGGCCTTTAAGAATACAAGACCTGTCAATGCTGCTTCCGATGAGGCGGACATAATATGCAAGAACAAAGAGCTGACCAAGGAATACCTGGCAAAGGAAGGAATAATTGTACCGGAAGGACGGTGCTTCGGTAAGGAAACACCTGATGAGGCTATTGTCAGGTATGCGGTGAAGCTTGGATTTCCAGTGGTATTAAAGCCTGCGGATGGTGAAAAGGGAAAAGGGGTAGCGGTCGACCTGAAGGATGAAAATGAGCTTCTCCGCAGCCTTGGTTATGTAAGGAAGGAACTGGGATATGAGAAGGTGATCCTTGAGAGGTATATACCCGGCTATGAATGCCGTGTGCTGGTCATAGGTGATAAGGTGGTAGGAGCACTGAGAAGGATACCGGCCAATATAACCGGCAATGGCAGGAATACCATACAGCAGCTGGTCGCAGCAAAAAATAAGAATAGGAAAAAGAACCCCTGCACGTCCGGCTCATTGATAAAGCTGGATCGCCAGATCATAGACAAGTTAGAAAAGACAGGATATTCCGTTGACAGTATACCTGCTGATGGAGAACGGCTGTATCTCAGGGATAACAGCAATGTGTCCTCCGGCGGAGATCCTGTGGATGTAACTGATGAGATACCGGAAGCAGTAAAACTGAATGCCATTAAGGCAGTGAAAGCTATACCCGGATTATACCATGGGGGAGTGGATGTGATTATTGACAGCGATAAGGGGACTGAAGACAGCGGTGTAATAATCGAAATCAACTCAAGGCCGATGATATCGCTCCATTTGTTTCCCGTTGAAGGGCTTCCCAGAGACGCTGCTTCAGCTATTGTAGACCTGCATTTTCCGGAAACCGAAGCATATAAGGAAAAAAGAAAGCTGGATAACATGTATTTTGACCGGAGCGTCCTGGAACCGATAATCAGAGGTACAGCTTCGTCAGTTACACTCAGGTCAGTTCCTGTAAGGGGAATGGTTTTCCGCCAGCTGCTGCTGAAGGCTGCCGGTATGGAAGGAGAAGCCGAAGCCTGGGCTGCAAAGCTGGCAGCAAGGCTGATGCTTTCAGGCCGTACGGAAGCTCTGGAAGGTGGAAGGTTGAAAGTACTGATAGGTGGATGCGCCGATGCTGTGGAGAAATTCATCAATGCCTGCAGGAATGAACAACAAAAAGGAAATATGATGGTAGTATCGGTACGAGAATCCAAAGCATTGATGTATCTTGGCTTCTATAGAGGAAAAGGGGAGCAGCACAGGAAAATTTAGACTTTTATTCCATTCATGCAGGATTATGAAATTATTTATAGAATTTTTAATATTGTATATATTTGACCATATGGTCAAATAATACCTGATCCGGGTATCTGTTCCAAGTGCCCAGTGTTGTGGAAACAGCGCCAGGACATCTGAAGTATAATGGAATATGGAGGAGTATATGTTGAAAAGAAGCTTAATCATCGTTGTATCTTTGGTTTTATCTTACACAACAGTTTTTCTCTCCGGCCTAAAGGGTAATGGCGCCCTCCTTTTGTTTGGTGCGTTGAATTCTGTACTTCTGTTTGCCGGGCTAACTGTGTTTATAAAAGGCGAAAATGCCAGACACTTGAATGCTGCCTCAGTAATGGAGGACAAGGAACTAAGGAGCTCCATGAAGCAGATACTGGACAATGCCTTGAATCTGAACAATGCCTTGGAGAATATCAGAAACGGGGTCATGGACAGCGGAAAGGCAGCAGAAGAGATATCAATGAGTACACAGGACATAGTAGAACAGAACAATAAGCAGCTGGAAATAGTCAACGAGGTTACAGAAAACTCAAATAACATCACAAGTATGATATCCAGGGCATCTGAATATGCAAACAGCGCCAACCTTGGAGCACAGAATGCCACACGGGTTTCAGTGACTGCAGGCAGTGAAGTAGAGAAAGTGGCCGGCAACATGCAGCAGATCCAGGAAATAAGCAGGGAGACTTCTCATAAGATCAGTATGCTCTTGGAAAAGTCCAAGCAGATAGATGATATTATTGCGGTTATTACAGGTATAGCAGATCAGACCAACCTGCTTGCCTTGAACGCAGCTATTGAAGCAGCGCGTGCAGGTGAGCACGGCAAAGGCTTTGCCGTTGTGGCAGATGAGGTCAGGAAGCTAGCGGAGCAGTCCAATAATGCGGCATCAAAGGTAGGTGAGATAATAAGGCAGATCCAGGTGGATATAGATTCCTCGTCCAGATCCTTTAATCAGGTCATGGAAGGTGTAGCTGAGGGTGTGGAGGTCTCCAAGGCGGCTGGAAGTATGATCGAAGAGCTGAAGGAAACCTTCAGGCAGACTGCCGGGAAGACAAAGAGCATACAGGAGCTACTGGAGCAGACCGTCGAAAACAGCCGGACCGTCCTCCAGGTAACACAAGTCAACGAGACTATGGCACAAACAACTGCAGAAACGACGCAGTCAATTGCAGCAGCTGCCGAGGAGCAGAATGCATCCATAGAAGAGATCAACAGCAATATTGAAGTTATAACCCAGATATCAGAAGAAATAAAACAAAATATCGCATCCGCGGTCATGGACCGTTTGATGTACAATAAAGCCCTTGAATTCAGGGGAAAAGTAGAGAGCGGCAAGGGTTTTACGGGCTCCATTGCAGAAATGGAGAGGCTAAAGACTGAACTGGGAGTAGATGAGGTCGACTACACTGATACCAGCGGGATAGTATATGCTTCCAGCGACAAGACTGCTATTGGGCTTGATCTTTATGCCGTTATGCTGAAGCAGAGTAATTTTGATTTGAAGAAGCATATATTTGTTGATAAAAAACCATACTCTGTAAGCCCTCTTGTAAAAAGTGAACAATCAGGGAAGCTTTTCAAATTTATCATGATCCCCGGATCAAAAAAAGAAATAATATACCAAGTGGGCTTATCCTATGATACACTTAACAAAATACTGAACAGATAGCAAAAGGGGACAGTTTTAGGGTATAAGAAGAATGCGTAACAAGGCTTCCCCTCGAGGGGAAGCTGTCGCCGGTAGGCGACTGATGAGGTGAAAATGCTGCATACCTGACTGTACGGAAGCCACACAAGGAGGATGTAATATGCTTAAAGGAAAAAAGATCGATCTCAGACTGATCTGTGAGGAGGATCTTCCGGAAATGCTCCGCTTAATGAACGATTTGGAGCAAAAGGGAGAATACCTCGGTGTTGAACTATGTCATGAAAAACGGCTGAGAAAATATTATGACGAAGCAGGCTATTGGGAAGGTGACTTCGGTAGGATGTTGATAACTGACAAATCAGGCAGGATGCTGGGGGCTATAACATATTTCAAAGGAGCAGGTGACAGCGAGGGCTATGAAATAGGCTGCCAGATATATAGGGGTGAAGACAGGGGGAAAGGTTATACCACAGAAGCGCTCAGATTGTTTTGTGCATATATTTTCGAGCTGAAACCCATACAAAGGCTCCAGATCTGTACTGCAAAGGGAAACGCTGCTGCCAGAAAGTCTGCGGAAAAATGCGGCTTTGTATACGAGGGGACTATGCGGAAAGCCTTCTTTGCAAGAGGGAGATACCATGACCTGGAATTGCTTTCACTGATGAGGGAGGAGTGCCCCTCGCTTTCTGTTGTCCTATCCAATGGATGTTAATATGACTGAGAATGCCGGTATATCAGCTGACTTGCCATCTGAATGGCATAGTATGAAGCTGATATACCGGCATTTTGTTTAAAATGGTGAATATCCTGAATCGAACCAATTGTTCTCCATCAGTTTTCTGTACTCTGTCTGCAGCATGTTACGATGCTGTATCTCCCATTCCGAGAGTGTCTTTAGCATTTCCTTCCCTCTTGGATCATCAATGCTTTCGGATAGCTTCATATAAAAATCTGCCAGGTCATTTTCAAGCAAGTAAGCCATACGAATGACAGAAATATCACCGAGACTTGATTCCAGCTCAGACTGAGGTATATTTTCTTCTTTTTCCCTGTGTTTGAATTTGTCTGCCTGTTCGGTGGATGAATCCTTAAGCGCTGTCCAATGCTTGCCTTTAGAAATTTCCTTGTATTGCTCCAAAAGTATGCTCTGATGTTCCTGTTCCATCTCAGCAAGCTCCTGAAAAACCTTTTTCACTGTGGCTGATTGCACCCTGTCCATGTTGGTCCTGTAGAAATGTTCTCCTTCTTTCTCCATCTCAATAGCATAAGCCAGTGCCTTAAGAGCGTTATCCATTTTTACTCCTCCATTCCTTTGCTTAATAATATACCTTTATTTTTACCATACATACTATAATCCATATATTCGTATTGTTATTATATAATAAATGTTATTTATTAGCTATATTATTATTTATATTTGCTTATATTCCTTTGAACTGTTGAATGTGAAGCAGGCAGACAAATATTGTTATAATCTGTAATATACACTATAATAAGGATATGTTCTCCCCTGGTTGTTAAGAGTTCGACGAAGCACTCATGCTTCGTTAATTGGATGGAGGGTAAATTATGTTATACAGCAAGAGAAGCGTGAGTATGATAATTATTGGGGTCATACTAGTCTCATTATTGTCAGCCCCGGTGGCTGCCGCATCAAATTCATTTGGCCTTGATGCGAATGTTTATAATGATGAAATACAAAAGGCTGTCAGTTTGGGAATCGTACCAAAGGATATGCAGTCGGACTACATGAAAAATGCAACCGGGAGGCAGGTATATACTCTGCTGAACAATTGTATCAAGCTCAGAGCCGGGGAGTATAATGCGGCTTGGTCAAAGCTGACAAATGCAGCCGATGCAAAAAAGCCGGTATCCAGGCAGCAGACGGCAGAGATCATATATAAAGCGGCAAGGCTGCTTGAGGATTGCAGCAAGGT
>CAZNMO010000046.1:9881-24579 GCA_964574195.1 uncultured Clostridiaceae bacterium
GGTATGGCATAATGACGCCCTGTATTTTCAAGCCGATAAGCTGGATCAGGAGCTGGTCAGGGCATACATAAAGGAATGTAATCCTACGTATAAGGATATACTCTCTCTCGATTTTATGAGGGTGGCCCAAACGAAGAAGGAGATCCAAGAATTTGACTTCAGCTTGAATGCTAATAAAACGGTTTTTTCTCAAGAAAAGTATGATGCAATAAATTATGTAACAATGAAAAGCGATAGTGTCAGCAGTAAAAAGCTTATGGAGCTCACGCCGGATTACCGTTTCAGGCCAAGAGAATACACCACAAAGGCTGAAGCAATTATCGCAGTATACCGTTTATATAATGGCATCGATGAAAAGCCGGTATATGTGAAGCTTGAGGCTGTGGGCCCCAACACCATTCCGGCAGAGCTTCTAAAAAAGGAAAGTACACTCCCGGAAGCGAGCAACAGCAAGCTCCCGCAATGGAGGGGCGTTGGCATAAATAATAAAGGCGGTGCTTTAGGCGGAGCATTATTTCAAAATGAAAACAAGAACTTTCATGAGAATGAAATAAAGTTCCTGTCTGAAAACGGCTTTAATTTCGTTCGTGTATTCTTTAGCTTCTCAACCCTTGGCTATCCTGACTTCAAGAAGGGCATGGTCAATGAGACGGAGCTCAGGGAGCTGGACAGGCTGATCCAATGGGGTATGATATATAACGTACATGTCAACATCTGCATGTATGGACAGCCTGAATTAGGCGGGGAGCCATGGCCCACAGAGATTACTACAGGAGATTTTTTCTCCAATCTGCAAAAGCAGAAGAATGCAAAAGACTATTGGAGGATGATTTCCAGGAGATATGCCAATATTCCAAATAAGTATCTCAGCTTTAATCTTATGAATGAGCCCGAACCGCCATCAGATGATGTACAGACAGCAGTATTCAAGCCGATCGTCGAGGCTATCTGGGAAGAATGCCCAGGCAGAGTCGTAATAGCAGACTGTACTGGGGCATCCGGTGAAGGACTGGCCAAGTTGGGAGTTGCGCTGTCGTATCATTTGTATGTACCAAATACTATCTGCTACTATGGCTTGGATTTTATGAAGGAAGCATTTCCTTATCTTGAGACACCAGAGTGGCCCATGGTGTATCTGCCGGGCCTGCTTGACAGCTGGCAAGACCGGGATTCCGTTATCATAGAGGGCAGCTTCGACAAGGGAAGTGTTGGAATCTATATAGATAGCATTGGCAGGGATGGAGATACCTCAATTGCAGTAAACGCCAATGGAAAGCTTATTATGCAGGAAAAAATTGTTGGAACAGGTCTGACTGACAATTGGGGGAAAAGCATAAGAAAGGAATACACAGCAGAATTTGCGGCAGGGACAGAAAAGCTGGAAATAAAGGTATCAGGCTGGCTCAGATATGGACGTATCCAGATAAAACAGCCCGGGGGAAAAGTTATAAATATGTATCCCCATGATATTTACTGTTATGATTGGAATGCTTCAGCAGCTAAAATATTGGTGCATAAGGATGGAAGCTATGAGAACAACAATTCTCCAAGAAAGGTTGTTGATGGGGACTATATTTATCAATGGGCGGTAAAAGAGCACCAGGCTTTGGCTGATAAATACAATGTAGGTTTTATGATCGGAGAATTGGGACCTTTCGGAGATACACTGCACAAGGATACTTTACTAGGTTACCTAGATACTATCCTGGGAGGACTGAGCGGCAACGGACTTGGCTGGTGCAACGGAGGTTTCATTGGAAGCAATTATATTGCAACTTTTGCACCATACAGCGATGAATATAGATTTTCCAAGTTACCGGACACTGATCTATATATCAATGAGGACCTACTTTCAATATATAAAAAGCATATCAAATAGAGAAAGACGAAGCAAAAGCCAGTGACCATCCGGAGCACTGGCTTTTACTTTTTAAAATGGCTCGGATGGAAGTCGGACTGATGCAAGTGTAAAGTACAATACATAACTTGATTAAGTTTATACATTATCTACACATTTTAAGTATGGCCTCTTGACTATACGAAGATATAGTAATAATATGAATATGATATCAAATAGATATCATATGATCTGAAAGGGGTTAATAATATGTCTGAAAACGTGAAGTCAGCTGAAAATCAGCTGCAGTACCGAGAAATCGAGGCCAAATCATCAAGCGGAATGCTGATGCTTGTCATGAATCTGGTTCTGTACATCGTTTCTATTGCCATGTTTATTTTTGCACTGAACTTTGACGGCAGAGGATCAGGTCAGGCCTTGGCCATACTGCTGACTATCCTTAGCAGTGCTTATATTTTTATAATTGGCCCTATACTGTTTATTGGGCTCAAGATCCTCAAACCCAATGAAGCGCTTGTATTGACTTTGTTTGGTAAGTATTACGGGACGTTAAGAGGTGCAGGGTTTTTCTTCGTCAATCCTTTTGTTGTAGCTGTCAATACAGCCACTCATGCAGCCACTACGGCAGTACTGTCCGTCGAGAGTCTTTCAGCGGCGGGAAAGACTGCAGGACAGGCTGCTGCCAGCCATCCAGGCAAAAAGGTGATTTCTCTGAAATCAATGACCTTGAGTAATGATAAACAAAAGATCAATGATCAGCTGGGAAATCCCATAATTATCGGGATCGTGGTTATCTGGCGGGTTGTCAATACTGCCAAGGCTGTCTTTAATGTGGATAACTATGTTGAGTATCTTTCCATACAATGTGATTCGGCATTGAGAAATACTGTACGATTGTACCCATATGACTCATCAAATGATGACAACGAAAAATCCTTACGTGGAAGCAGCCAGGAGGTTGCAGACAAGATAAAAGAAGAGATACAGAGCAAGGTGGAGATCGCAGGTCTGGAAATCATGGAAGCCAGGATCACCCATTTGGCTTATGCGCCGGAAATAGCTGCCGCAATGCTTCAGAGACAACAGGCTTCTGCAATAATAGATGCAAGGCAGATGATCGTTGAGGGAGCGGTTGGAATGGTTGAGATGGCCCTTGAGAAGCTGAGTGATAATAAAATAGTTGAGCTGGATGAAGAGCGCAAGGCGGCAATGGTAAGTAATCTGCTTGTTGTCCTCTGCGGCAACAAGGATGCTCAGCCCATAGTAAACAGCGGATCATTATATTAATGACAGGAAAGGTGGGATGATGATATGGAAAACCAAGAGAAGGGAAAAAAACAAATACCTCTGAGATTATCATCGTCTCTGTGGAAAGAGCTGGCGGAATGGGCTGAGGATGATTTTCGTTCAGTCAACGGTCAGATAGAGTTTTTGTTGACTGAGTGTGTGAAGCAGCGCAAAAAGGGAAAATACAAGGAAGAATAGTAAAAAGCAATAGGGACGGTTCCACTTTATGATCCATAGACACATATATCCAGTAATGGTATATTTAAAGTACAAACATATTGCAACCGATTATAAGGAGGAATGAAAATGAACAGAATCATGGCTGTCAAGATCAATGGCAGGACTGCAAATGCCCCGCTGGTCCAAGAAATTCTCACTAAATACGGATGCAACATCAAAACAAGGGTAGGCTTCCATGAAACAAATGAAGACCTGTGTTCTACTGATGGTATTCTTATACTTCAGTTATTCGGCAAGGATGAGGAGCTTCAGGCTTTCCTGTCGGAGCTTGGCAAGCTTGGCGGGGTTTCTCCCAAATTTATTGAGTTCTAAAATATTCAAAACGTATACTTGCGTTATGGTTCTAATCAAGCATAAACAGAAGGGGCTATCGCATTAAATAGTGCATAGCTCCTTTTAACTGCAAACAAATAAATCCCAAACTTCGAAAAGTAAGTGATTATAGAAAACTTACAGTGAGAGATGATTTTAAGTATGCCTCCTTAGCCTGCGTATGATCGGATCAAGTGCCCGCACCCAAGGCTCGAAACCTTCATCCGCAGTTATTGAAAGCAGTGCCATTTCGTTGAGCCCGCCCGGAGTCATCTCCTGGGCAAGTCGGCTTAGCTCACCGTCCGCGGTATGGCGGACTTGGGATGAAAGTGCTTCGAAAAAAGCAGCGGCATAATCCGTTGCCTCTTTTACTGAAAGTCCTTCCTGTTCTCCCCATTTGACGATTTCCCACAAAAGTGTGTAATATGAGCTCATCAGCCCTGTTATAGCAGCCAGGGCTTCTATTTTTTTCACATTGTCAACGGCTACTATTTCACCTAGAGGAGCAAAAAGCTCTGCGACATCTCTGTCATTTGGATAGATTGCTATAGGACCGATCCTCTTGGCTACGAAGGATAGCGGAACCATGTGGACCAGCGTCCGGGTCTTGCCTATCCAGCCTGCGATTTCCGGTAATTTGCGATCAGACATAAGGTTGATGACCCGATGATCCTCCCTGAAGGACAATGGTCGAAGGATCTCTTCGCCATGTTTAGGGATCACGGAGAGTATAACCCATTCGGCTTTGTCCAGAACTTCCTGATTTGTACCGCATACCGTCACGTTCTCAAACTTTTCAGCAAGTTTGGCAGCTCGTTCGGCATTGCGTGGCGACAGATAGATCCTGTGATCAAGGTCATTGCCGGAGCATATGCCTGTTACAAGGGCTGAGGCTATTACGCCTGTGCCAATAAAGCCAATACTCATTCCCATGTTCATCATTCCTTTCAATGCTTCCTTATCTTTATTATAACACTTTTTGGGAAAGCGAGGGGGCATGGCAAGGTTCGAAATAGCTGCTTGCTATGGACTGGTAATGAAAATTATGGTATTGTGTTTATAACTGGATATGGAACAAAAGGAGGTTATAAACATGCTAAAATGGAAAGAAGACTATGAAACAGGCATTACACATCTGGACGAACAGCACAAGCATCTTTTTGATATCGGCAAAAAAGCCTATTCCCTTCTTGACGATGACCTGGACAAATTTGACGAGATCACTGCCTTGATAGAAGAGTTGAAGGATTATACCATACATCATTTCACCACTGAGGAAGCATACATGAAAAGTATAAATCACAGGAAACTGTTTTCCCACAAGGTAGAGCATGATGATTTCATAACTAAAGTGAAGGGGATCGACCTGGAAAAAATGGATGAAAACCAGGAGCAAGCCCTGCGCGATCTTATAGAGTTCGTTTTAAACTGGATAGCAGAACATATTCTTGGCAAGGATATGGAGTATGCAGGGAAATAGTAAGGAACGATCCAAAGTATACTAGATAAAAGACAAGCCAGTGATCCATTCTGATTACTGGCTTTTAACATTCAATAATAGTCTGGGTGACAGGAATTGAACACAATAAAGCATTTTTTCTTATGCATGAAGTGAAAAGAGTTGGCTAGGGGATAAGTTGATAAAATGCCACCTTAAGTCTAATCTTGTTTATAAAGCAAGTATTGTGGTAATATTTGTATTATAAGGTCAACGTTGTATTTACTTTATGGGTACTTAAAGTAATATGCTTCAATTGGGAGGTGAGTGCTTAAATAGTGAAGTGTCAAATTATAACTGCTATTGCTACACTAGTGACTTTTGCGTTTACTGGAATCATTGCATTTTGGTGCATTTTTAGGTATAAACTCTTTTCTGTTGTACCTATAGCCCGGGATAAGGTTATGGAAAGTATACAGGAAGGAATAATGATAGTAG
Source organism: uncultured Clostridiaceae bacterium (assembly GCA_964574195.1). Lineage (GTDB taxonomy): Bacteria > Bacillota > Clostridia > Lutisporales > Lutisporaceae > BRH-c25. The sequence continues at coordinate 15,515 of CAZNMO010000046.1, forward strand.
ATGACCTTGGAAGATTGATTGACAAAAATGCTGCTTTAGACGGATTTATCGTTGATATTATGGGAGAAAGGCGGGATATTCTCGGTAAAAGTGTGGATAGTTTGCTCTCTGACTGGCCTCGATGGCTAACAGCATGTAAGGATATGTGTGCTGACGAATTTGAAATCGACTCTTCGGTTTTTGGGGGGGAAAGATATTATCGTTTGAAAGTATACCCTCTAAATGAAAAAAGTTCAAAAATTCGAGGAACCGTTTCAATTCTATCTGATATTACCGAAAGCAGACTCCGGGAAGATGAGTTAATCTCATCTTCCGAATTGACTAAGGAGCAGTTGAAGGATCTGGCTGAAGAATTAATTAATCAGAAAAAGCAGTTGGAAGCAATCTTCGAAAATATGTCGGATCATTGTGTGGTAGTGGATAAAGCAGGTAAGTATATAAAAGTAAACAAGGCCGCCAAAGAGTTTATTCCTTCGATAAAAGCTTCCGAAGTTGGCGATTGGTTGAAATGTGGAAGATATTACGATATTCTCGGAAATGAGATCCATTCCGGTACGATACCTGCTGTCAGGTTAATTCACGGAGAGACCTTTTCCAACTATAGGCTAATAGTAAAAAACAGTGATCAGGAAGTTCATTTTGATGTTAATGGAACGCCTGTATACGATGAGAATGGGGAGTTTCTTTTTGGAGTTTTATGTAGTCATGATGTAACAGCGCTTATAACACATGAAAAAGAAATTATGGTTAAAAATGAACAGTTGGAGACCATTGTCAATACCATGTCGGACATGGCTATATTATCTATTTCTGATAGGGAAGGAAATTTCTTATACTACAGTAATTCTGCAAATGGATATTTTGAAGAAAACACCTTCAATGTAAAAGCAGGTTCCACTTATAGAAGAGGCGAGTATTTATATGAAGATGGAAGTGTGATAGAACTGACTGATATGCCGGTATTTCGAGTTCTCAGAGGAGAAAAGGTCATCAATTTTCATTTTGTCAGGAAAACTACAAAAGGTGAAATTCATTTTTTGCTCAATGGAACTCCTGTTTATGATATGGAAGGCACCCTGACACATGGTGTTTATTTTAATATGGATATCACAGACCAAGTCCAGCACAAAAGAATAGTCTCTGCAATGGAGCAACTGGCAACACTTAATGCTCTGAAGGACAAGCTTTTTACGGTCGTTACACATGATATTCGTAACCCCCTGGCTACTTTGGTAAGCATGATGGAGCTTTTGGAGGGCGAAAAGGAGCATTGCTGTGAATATAAGGAAATCATCACTTCTGTCGGAGAACAAATCAAAAATACCTACTTCATGGTTGAAAACCTTCTGGATTGGTTCAGAAGCCAAAAGAATAACCCGGTTTTCAGTCCTCGTATATGGAACTTATCCAAGATAGCCTGCGAGGCTGTCAATGTATATCAAAACAATGCAGAGACTAAAGGAATACAAATTAGCAATAACATTGATGAGGACTTAACTGTATTTGCAGATAAAGATATGCTCGAATTTGTACTGCGAAATCTTGTTAATAATGCGATTAAATATACCGGAAATGGAGGAGTTATAACTCTTCAAGCCAATAAACCAGGGAAAAAGGTTATAGTTTCTGTCAGTGATAATGGCGTAGGAATCGATACCGAAAAAGTTAAAACACTCTTTAATCTGGCTGACACCAGCTCTACTATAGGGACAGCAGGAGAAAAGGGTACAGGACTGGGGCTTCTGATCTGCAAGGAATTTGCTGAACATAACGATGGAGAGCTATGGCTGGAGAGCATTCACGGAGAAGGCAGCACATTCTATTTTTCCATACCTTCAGATGGCGGAAGTAAGGATGGGCAGCCAGATTAATGGTGGCGATATATGGGTGGAAAGTACACCGGGAGAAGGAAGTAACTTCGTCATATCGATTCCGAGGTAAAAAAATATAACTTTTTACTATTAATAAATATTTATAAGGTGATGAAATGAAAGTAATTTTGATTGATGATGAGAAGACCATGCTGCTGATCATGAAAAAAATGATTTCCAAGATACCGGACATAGAAATCATTGGGAGTTTTCAAAGTACTGGAGAAGCCTTCGAGTTTATAAAGGGAAACAAGGTGGATATGGCTTTTGTTGATATCAATATGCCGGAGGAGAATGGACTTGATTTTGCCAGGAGGGTTTCAGCGGAAATCGGAGATATTGCTGTTGCATTTATGACTGCCCATAAGGAGTATGCCCTCGAAGCTTTTGAGGTGCATGCAATTGACTATATAGTAAAGCCGATCAGTCAAGCAAGATTGGAAAATTCGATTCAAAGGGCAAAACAGAGGTTTATTACCTCTTTTTATTACAGAGAGAACCTCACTGCGCCTAAGCTATCCGTATATTGTCTGGGAGGTATGGAAGTTATATGTAAAGGTGTCGGGACAGTTCAGTTTGGCTCCTCAAAGAGTATTGAACTGCTGGCATATCTGCTGATGAAAAATAATAGATATGTTTCAAAATGGAGTATCATGGAGGATGTTTTCAGGGGAATGCCGCCGCAAAATGCAGAAACATATCTAAATACTACTGTTTATAAATTGAGAAAGGCATTGGAACCCTGTGGTATGAAATCTGCTATTAAATCAGCTGATGAAAGTTACAAAATTGATATCGAGGAAATTTATGTTGATTTTTTAGACTTTGAGAGCCGAATATGTGTATTTTCCGAATTTAATAATTCCAATCTGGAAGAGGCACTTAAAACTGAAAAGCTTTTTGAAGGAGAGCTTTTTGGAGAGAAAGACTACTATTGGTCTTTACCTCAAAAAGAAAGGCTTTCCGAGGTTTACTGGAGCTTTGCAATAAGACTGGTCTGTTGTCTTATGGAAGGTAAGCAGTTAACGGCTGCATTACAAATTCTAAAAAAATTGATATATATTAATGAACTTGATGAGGAAGTAAACTGTCTTCTGATGAGGGTATATGCTGCACAGAAAGATAAACTATCATTTGAAAGACAGTATGAACGATATGAGAAGGCACTCAGAAAAGAACTTGGGATACTACCGGAAAATACGGCTGCAAACTTATATACTGAACTTATGGAATCGTTAAAATAGGGCTGCATAGCATTATTATTGATAATTTCCAAAATTGAACTGCGAAATATATTTAACCTGCATAGAAGACTAATGCAGGTTTTTTAATTGTATAGGAAAGTAAAACCTTCCTATACGATAAAAACCTTTATTTAACTGCCCGTGCCAGAATTTCCTTCGGAAAAGGCACATGGGCTTCAAATGCGGCCGCAGCCGCCTTTGTTCTATATTGCTTGGGTTTTGTCATAAAACTGTCAGATGGGACTGATATAATAACATACGTCTAAATTATTCGCATCATGTAATATTATGAAAAATACCTACCTTATGATAAATATCATTAAAAAGGATGTGTTCTTATGGATATAGAGAATAAGTCGGACAGGGTGAATATGGGAAGACAGGGAAGTTCATTGAGGCAATTCATCAGTATTTCATTCATAGTCCTTATGATAACTACGATAAGTATCATAACTTTTATTATTTTTTCAAGATGGAAAGCTTCTGCATATAATACAATTACGAAAATGGAAAATGATGCAAATACAGATGTTTCAAAGGCAATTGAAGCACTTGTAGGTGTGCCCGTACACACTAATGAAATCAATCATAATTTGTTACAGAATGAATTAATAGATTTACAAAACAGGAAAGAACGTGAAAGTTATTTTGCCGGAGTAATTAAATCAAGTGGTGAAGAAATATATAGTTTTAGCTATGGCTCTGAAAATGGTGAATACTATGGAGCACGCAGAAATGAAGAAGATAAATTGGAGATATATAGAAGTGACGCTGAAACGAAAGGAAACTCATGGTATTATGCTGCCACAGATGACTTGACTGCAGGAGAATTTGTTAAGGATTATGGTAAATTCGATCCTCGCACAAGGGATTGGTACAAAATTGCAAAAGAAAAAGGGCAGCCGGTGTTTTCACCTCTTTATAAGCATTTTGTTAAGGACGATTTAGCACTTTCTGCAGCTTATCCTATCTATAATAAGAAAGGTATTCTTCAGGGTGTATTAGGTACACATATTACACTTTCAAAATTAAACGGGAATTTAAAAGAGATTGTAATGGATAAAATGGCTATGGCCTATATCGTTGAAAGAGATTCAGGGGCACTGGTTGCAAACTCCTTTGAGCTGCCTAATTTTAAAGTTCTTCCAGACGGTAAATTTAAAAGGATCACAATTGAAGAAATTGATAATAAAGCTGTTATAACAGCCTATGAAAATTATAAGAAAACTTCAGACGATAGTTATATCATGAAAGCGGAAAAGGAAACGCTTCACATAAGACTAACCGAATATAAAAATGAAGGCTTGGACTGGTTGATTATCAGTGCTATTCCTGAAAGCCTGTTTACAGATGAAATTAATAAAAACATTCGTACTGCAATAATATTGTCAATTCTCGCGCTTCTTTTATCGATTTTAATCTATATGAAAAGTACAGAAGTTATTCTTAAGCCGATTAATTATTTGATAAGTACTACAGAAAAGTTCTCAGAAGGAGATTTATCTCAGCGTGCAAAGGTTTTCAGAAATGATGATATCGGAAAATTATCTATGGCATTTAATCACATGGCTGAAGAATTATATACATTTATAAACAATCTGGAAGATAAGGTGAAAGAAAGGACAGCAGAATTAGAACATGCAAACAACTCATTAAAAGAGAGTGAAGATAACATCCGTCTTCTTCTGGATTCTACTGCGGAAGGAATATATGGTATCGATACGAATGGAAATTGTACATTCTGCAATACCAGCTGCCTGAACTTACTTGGATACAAGCAGCCTGAAGAGTTGATAGGTAAGAATACGCATTATCTGCTTCACCACAGGCACTCCGATGGAACACTTTTTCCAATAAATGAATGTAAGGTTCTAAATGCATTTATCAACGGTGAAGGCACACATGTGGATGACGAGGTGTTTTGGCGCGCGGACGGATCTTATTTTCCGGTAGAATATTTCTCCTATCCACAGTATCGTGATGGGAAGATTGTTGGTGCTGTAGTAACCTTTATGGATATCTCTGAGCGTATACAGGCTCAAAGCGAATTAATTAACGCCAAAGAACAAGCAGAAACTGCCAATATGGCAAAGAGTCAATTCCTGGCCAATATGAGTCATGAAATAAGAACACCCATGAATGGGATTGTTGGATTTTTACAGCTTCTCGGGAATACTGAACTAAACAGCGAGCAGTCAGAGTTCGTACAAACGATTAAAACGTCATCTGATACTCTGATTACTGTTATCAACGACATCCTGGATATCTCAAAAATTGAAGCAGGCAGATTGGAAATTGAGTCAATACCATTTGATATCCGCTCAATGATTGAGGGCGCTGTAATACTTTTTGATGCGAAAGCAAAGGAAAAGGATCTGGAGCTCAATATGTTGATAAGCTCATCGATTCCTCAATATGTTATAGGGGATCCGACTAAACTAAGACAAATTCTTTGCAATCTGATAAGCAATGCAGTAAAATTCACCGGTAGTGGGGAGGTGTTTGTAGAAGCCTCCTTGAACAAGGAAACAGATAAAACGGCAGAAATCTCATTTGCTGTAAAGGATACCGGTATAGGCATGGCAGCGCAGGAAATAGACAAACTATTCAGGCCCTTTAGTCAGGCTGATTCATCTGCCACACGGAAATATGGAGGTACCGGATTAGGTCTTGCTATCTGCAAGAGACTCGTGGAAATGATGGGCGGTGAAATAAGTGTTAAGAGTGAAGTAGGAAAAGGTACGACTTTTAATTTCATTGTAACACTGGATAAAGTACAGGATTCAATGATTCCAGCCTTACCGGATTACTCTGTTCTAAGAGGGAAAAGAGTATTAATTGTGGACGACAACGCTATGAACCGTTATATTGCAAAAGTTTATCTTGAAGAAAACGGATGCATGGTAAATGAATTTGCAAGTGCTGGAGATGCCATAGGTAATCTTGCCTGTGATGAAGTTGGATGTCAATATGATATGATTCTGCTTGATTACCAGATGCCTGGAATGACAGGTTTTGATCTGGCAGCAGCTATCAGGGAGAAAATTTGTGTAAAGCATGTTCCTCTTTTTCTTGTTACGTCGGTAACTACCAATTCAGTAGTATTACAGGCTAAAGAAAAGGGCTTTGCAGGCTATATTTCAAAACCCTATAAGCGGAGTGAACTGCTCGATTGTGTATCAATGGTTCTTGAAGGGAATGGACCAGACAAGAGGAGAGACCATTCCTTTATTACCAGGCATACTGCTAATGAAGCCAAGCATAACAGTAAACTGAAAATACTGTTGGTTGAGGATAATGATATAAACAGGAGGTTTTTTGTTAAACTTCTGAAAATGAAAGGACTAAGCTGTGATATAGCTTTAGATGGTGTGGAAGCAGTCATGGCATGTGAGCATAAAGATTATGATATCATTTTTATGGATTGTCAGATGCCTATGATGGATGGCTATGAAGCCACAAAACACATTCGTTTGGGGGAGGGGGGCCGTAAGCACACGATAATTGTAGCTATGACGGCTTATGCGATGAAAGGGGATAAAGAAAAGTGTCTGGAAGCAGGTATGGATGATTATCTCAGTAAACCGATTGACCTGGAACGGGTGCTGAATATGCTGCAGAAGTATGGAAAGCTCCAAGAAAATGAGAGTAGTGAGGAAGAGGATAATAGCTATTTCTCAAAAACTGTTCAAGTGTTTGCGGAGGAATCGGGGTTTGAAAGGGAAGCCTGTGAAGAATTGTTGAAGGATTTTTGTGAACATGCTGAAAGGTTAATTATCAATATTAAAGAACAAATTTCAGAAAATAATTCTGTAAAAGCCGGTATTCTATTGCATCAATTAAAAGGCTCCGCAGGCAGTGTAAGAGCCAAAGAGATTGCAAAATATGCCTTGAAAGCTGAAGAGGCAGCAAAAAATGCAGATTATAAAATGATAGATAGTTTACTAAAGAAACTGGAGAAGTTGTTAGGGGCCTTATGCTAAGCTAACAGAGGGGGAATGAGTTTGTGGTAGGAAACATAATGATTATTGATGATTCTCCTGTGGACAGAAAAATAATTCGTCATGTTCTTGAAAAAAGGCTCCAGGATGTCACCCTTCTTGAAGCTGAAGATGGCATTGATATTGCAGATAAGCTTTCGAGGAACAACATTCATGTGTGTATTTTAGATATCATAATGCCGGTTAAAAATGGTTTTGAGATATTAGAAGAAATTAAGAAAGATCCCGGTTTAATTGACATACCTGTTATAGTTTGCACAGGTATTGACGAGAAGCAAGCCATCGAAAAGGCATTAACCCTGGGGGCGTATGACTATTTTTCTAAGCCGCTGAGTGAAGAAGCAATGAAAATATCCTTACCCTTAAAGGTAAAAAATGCAATTGAGCTCACAAAAAGGAAAGAGGAAATCATTTACTTAAGCTATCATGACAAATTAACAGGCCTTTATAACAGGAGATTCTGTGAAGAAGAGATGAAAAGGTTGGATATGGTAAGAAATCTGCCCATATCTATTATTGTTGGGGATGTAAATGGCTTAAAACTTACGAACGATGCCTTTGGACATGATGCGGGAGATAAACTGCTTATTAAAATAGCAGATATTATTAGAAATGAGTGCAGGAAAGATGAAATTGTGGCTCGTACTGGCGGCGATGAGTTTTTGATTGTATTGCCCAAAACAAACATTGAAGACGCTGGAATTATTGCAGCCAGAATTAGGGACAGATGTTACGCTGAAAAAGAAGACCCTATAAAACCAAGCATATCCATGGGCTGTTCTGCTAAGGAGCATTTAAGCCAGGATTTATTGGCTGTTATTAAAACCGCAGAAGATAGAATGTATAAAGCAAAGCTTATAGAAAGTAAAAGCACTAGATGTACCATAATAGCAACTCTGAGAAAAACTTTACACGAGCGTTTCCATGAAATGGAAGAGCATAGTGAGCGCTTAATAGGATTGTCCCACAAACTTGGAAAAGCACTTGGATTATCCGCTGATCAGATCGATAATCTTAAACTTCTGGCAATGCTTCACGACATAGGTATCACAGCCATACCTGATCATATCCTCAGCAAAAATGGTGATCTCACACCAGAGGAAGAGAACATTATAAAAATCCACAGTGAAATGGGGTATAGAATTGCTAATGCCTCACCGGATTTAGCTCATATCTCCGGAGATATATTAAGCCATCATGAAAGCTGGGATGGCAAAGGGTATCCACAGGGACTGGCGGGGGAAGCTATTCCGATAAATGCGAGGATCATTTCTGTTCTTGATGTGTATGACTCAATGGTTTATGGAAGCTTTTATCAAAAGCCAATGCCGAAAAATGAAGCTGTTGAGATGATTAAGAGAATGTCTGATAGTCAGTTCGATCCGAAAATTGTAGAAGTATTTATTGATATTAATAGGTATTAGTGGTCTTTTCCTGTACAATTCAGTTGTACAGGTTTTATTTTTTATCAATATTTGTCATGATTCTGTCAGACCAGATTGATAAAATTAACTATTACTATATTTAACATATTATATTGTAATTTGAAATAAGCAGGTTTACATCATGGAGATTTGAAAGAGTGTCCAATAATTGTTTTTTTTTCAATCAGGTTTACATTGTGTAGGGTATTGCCATATTTTATATATTTTGGGAGGGGATGTTGCTATGTTAAGAGAAGAAATGGAAAATCTTCGGTTGATAATGTACAACATGATAGTATCAGAAGCTACTGACAGTGACGAACTTCTCAAAGTAAGTCAGGAGATGGATATCTTGATACTCGAATTCATGAAGGAAAAAATGCAAAGCGAGGAGGGATGAGAACGGTAAGAAGAAATCTGATTCAAACATAAAAGCTCAACAAACCATTGCGGCTGTTGAGCTTTATTAATCTTTAGATGGTCTGGGTGACAGGAATTGAACCTGCGACCTCTTGAACCCCATTC
>CAZNMO010000047.1:0-24546 GCA_964574195.1 uncultured Clostridiaceae bacterium
CTTCGCAGCCCAGCTGCCTTATAGCCCAGGCCATCTCCAAGCCAAGAAGGCCTCCGCCGATTATAGTACAGGTTTTGTCACTGCCTGACAGACTTCTGATTTTGTCTGCGTCGTGTATTGTACGTACTGTAAAACAGTTTTCCAAGGTTGCTCCCGGGATCGGCGGAACATTTCCGCTGCTGCCCAGGGCTATGATCAGAGAGTCGTACTGGAGCGGACCCATTGAGGTAATTAAGGTCTTTTGAGTAGTATCGATCCCTGTAATTTTAGTATTCGTGTGATACGTAATGTTGTTTGTTTCATACCAGGAATCATTGTATGGGAAAAGCTCCTTGTACGATGCCTCTCCTGATATGTAGTCCGGGAGCCTGGTTCTCACATATGTATTGGTATCTCCTGCTTCAAGCATTATGATCGTACAGTCTGGATCCTGCTCTCTTGCAGCCTTTGCGGCATTCAAGCCTGCGATGCCTCCACCGGCAACTATTATTTTCCTGCTCATAAAATCCCTCCATTATTATAATACTAATAAGGTTTTTGTTATGTTAATGCTGACATTTTATATCAGCTATGGCTTCCATATTGCAAACAACTAAAGTGTAATGCTGCCCGAAGCGGCTTCCATGAAGGCTTCAAGGCCAACGACGCTCCCGCCTCCCTGGGCGGTCTTTGAGTTTCCGCCGCCTCTCCCGTTGATCATTGGTATTACTGCTTTGAACAAGGTGTTCATATCAAGCTCAATATCATCGGAACGGGTAAAGATCACCTGGGCATTTTCATTTCTGCCGGCCAACAGTGCAATGGTTCCGGGTCTCTGAGTCAAGTACTGGCCCAACAGTTTAACCTCATTGATACTTCTGCCATCCAGTATTTTTGCTATCAGCTTTTTTCCATTGGTGTCAGGATGATCCCTCAGGATACCCTCTGCTTCTCCCTTTATCAGCTCATGGACGGCTGAAGCAAGCTGTTTTTCTGTATTGTGAAGGTTATCCAGTGTTTTTTCAAAGGCCTCGATTATATCAGAATCTTTAACTGACAGCTTTTCACAGAGGGTTCGTATGGTGTAGTTCTGGAGGCTGTAATCCTTTAGCGCCCTGTACCCACATACAAATACAAATCTTATACCGCCTTTACATTTCTCCCAGCTTTTTATCTTGATCATCCCAACCTCACCTGTTGTGCCTACATGAGTACCGGCACAGGGAGAATAGTCAAAATTTCTGATCTCGACGATCCTGATATTTTCTTTGACCTTGGGCATTTTTCTAAGGGGAAGGCGGCTAAGTTCTTCCTCGGCTACTATACTTGAGGTAACCGGAAGGTTGCTGTATATGATTCCATTAGCCATATTCTCTATTTTAACGGCTGCTTCTGCACTGAAGCTGTCAATGCTGATTTCTATGCTTACTATGTCCCTGCCCATGTGGAAGCTGTCGGTGTGGCCATGATACAGCTCCTCAAAGCATGCTGACAATATATGCTGGCCGGTATGCTGCTGCATATGGTCGAAGCGTCTCTGCCAGTCAATACTGCCGGTTACATGCTTAGCTGAGGGCATTTCCTCCATTATATGCAGGATACGGCCATCCTTTTCCTGTACCTGGAGAACACGAATCCCAGCCAAACTGCCGGTGTCGGAAGGTTGGCCGCCTCCTTCGGGGTAGAAGGCTGTTCTGTCGAGCACCGCAGCAAATTTATCCTCATAGGGTAATACCTCCAGGATATCGGCTTCAAACTCCTTCATATATGGATCTGAGTTGTATAGTAGTTCTGTATCCATGAGTACCTCCTTTTGGCGTTTTATTAACTTAAGTCTAGCACTGTAAATGTCGATATTCAATATCTATTCAAAATAATTATTATCAACTTTTGGACGAGCCATTTTATAGTGCAAAACATACTATGTAATAGGATATGGAAAGGGGGTAAAATTATGAATATGAATGAGACAGTCATTATACCTGTAATAATGTCGCTGGTTGAGCTATTGAAAGGTCTTGGTCTACCGAAGAAATTTTCTGCATTGGCAGCAGTTATTGCGGGAGCAATATTTGGGTTGGTTTTTATTGATCCTCAGTGCGCAAGGATAGGGCTATTCAAGGGCATAGTATATGGACTTACTGCATCGGGCTTGTATTCGAGCACCAAGAATACCTATCAGCAGGTAAGAAGCAATAGCGAAAAAGATAAAAAATAACTTCCGGTAATGATATTAATGTGAGGATATGAGAAATACTATTGGAGAAAAGATAAGCGAAAGGGAGAGTAATACTTGCTTTATTATATACACAGTAAGGAAAGCCACTCATGAACAAAAAGAGAATAATGATCCCGGCTGTCGCCCTTTGCTTGGCACTTCTGATTTTGGCAATGGTTTTCACTGCTTACAGGTATACGGGGAGTATATCGGTACAACAGACCAAAGCCTATATGGAGGGCTTCGGAATAATGGCTCCGATCGTTTTCACAGGGATGTGCATACTGCGGGGGATCACATTTTTACCTTGCGGTATACTATCAGCCTTGGGCGGAGCGGTTTTTGGAAAGCTTTTGGGTACTGTACTTACGCTGCTGGGATTGACAGCAGGTTCGGTCCTGACCTTCTATCTCGCAAGAGGAATAGGAAAAGACTGGGTCAGGCGAAAGCTTGGACATAGATATGACAAATACGACGGATATATTTCCAGGGATTTTCCATACAGCATTTTTCTTATGAGAATATTGCCCATCCTTCCTTATGACGCTGTATCCTGTGCTGCCGGCTTGTCTGGATTGAGCCTCGTGAAATTTGTTACCGAGACCTTTGCCGGGTCCATACCGGGAGTGTTTCTCTATGTATATTTCGGAGATTCCATACGAAGCATGTCCTATAAGCGAATTGGTGTTTCTCTTATGATGATCTCGCTTCTCACGATCGTGCCTTTTTTCTATAGGCATGTCAGGAGAACGCGGGTGGGAAGCTCATGATACAGTATGCCATTATTATGTAAGTATATATTTATCCTTCTGAGGTTAAATTAAACTCAGGAGGTGAAGCGAATGAGTAATAACAGATCCGGTAACGGGCAGCAGAGAAGATCTACAGGTACCGGCCTGATTGGTTTTATAATAAGATTTGTGGTTGCAGCATTGGTACTTATGGTCACGGCATATTTTGTTCCAGGCTTTAAAATGCGTGGAGGCTTTACCAGTGCACTGATAGGTGCACTTGTAATAGCCGCTGCGGACTTTTTAATTGAGAAGCTTTTCCGTTTTGATGCTTCTCCTTTGGGCAGAGGTATCTCGGGCTTCCTTGTATCGGCGGCAGTGATATACTTTGCTCAATATTTTGTCCCAGGCATGGAGGTAAGCCTGCTGGGAGCGGTGATAGGCGCACTGGTGATAGGACTTATTGACACCATACTGCCGACGAGATTCATGTAGGAAAGTTATACTTTTCTATACAATAAAATAGCTGCCTAGCGCAGCTGTTTTTTCTTTTTATATAGCAAGAACATGGTGGTATTTTTCAAGGATATGGTATATAATCAATTTCATCATAAACAACCAATAGAGATTTTGCTTTAATGGAGGGATTGGTTTGAAACTTACGGTATTGGGGAATAACGGGCCTTATCCCAAGGCAGGAGGCGCATGCTCCGGATTCCTGCTGGACAGCGGAGATACCAAGATAGTACTGGATTTTGGAAGCGGAGTACTTAGCAGACTTCAGCAGTTCATAGATATTGAGGAAATATCCGCGATAATCCTTTCGCATCTTCACAGTGACCATATAAGCGATATAATGATACTTAGATATGCCGCGGATATCAAGCTTATGACAGGACAGATGTCAAAGCCGATCAGGATATATGCACCCGGGGAGCCTGCTGAAGAGTTCAACAGGCTGAAGTACAAGAATGCACTGGAACTGATACCCATTGATCCGGATAAGGAGCTCATGATAGGAGATATTAAGGTAAGCTTCAAGGAAATGATTCATGGGTACAAGGATTACGCGGTATGTATAGAGAAGAATCTGAAGAAATTTGTGTATTCAGGAGATACCTGTCTTAACGACAAGCTTGTCGATTTCGCCAGAAATGCGGACCTTTTCATTTGTGAGGCAGGACTGCTGGAAAGGGATGACAAGTGCATCAGGGCAATGCATCTGACAGCCAGGGAAGCGGCGACAATTGCCAGGGAAGCCAGAGTGAAAAGGCTTCTGCTGACGCATTTCCTGCCGGGCATAAAGGCTGAACATTATATTAACGAAGCTACATCGGTATACCAAGGGATAATGGAACTGGCAGAAGAGAACAAGAGCTATTATGTATAGATATGAGCAGGCATGAGGGATGGGGTTTGAACCGCATTTCTCATGCCTTTTGCTTGGAAGGGATGATTGTGTGAATACATGGTTATTTGAAGAGTACCTTGGCCTTCCGCTGACACTCGGCAGGCTTCAAAGGGCCAATAGCCGGAAGCTGCCGGGAATCTTAAGGGAAAAGGTACAGTATGGTGACGACAAGCATCAGTATATTCTTGTAGTCAGGCCTGAGGATGAAGCTGCTGCCAGGGAGAACAGCATATTCTTCATACATGGTGGAGGGTGGGCTATAGGCAGTCCAGCTAGCTTCGCCTTTGTAGGCAGTTATTTTGCCGGTCTGGGTTATAACACGATCCTCTGCGGCTACAGGCATGCTCCGGCTTACAAGTATCCTGCTCAATTGGAGGACGTCGGCAAAGGCCTGCAGGCTGGAATCAGGGCGCTGGGGCACAGCGGCTGCAAAACTGGATCGGTCATAGCTGCAGGTGAGTCTGCAGGAGCGCAGCTGGCTGGATTATTGGTGCTGGATGAAAACAATCTGAGAAAACAGGGGATATCCAAAGAGCAGTTTTCTGCTTTAGTGCTGATAAGCGGACCAATGGATTTTTCATATTGCTGCGCTAGGCAGATAAGGTTGGGTCTGAGTGGCTTCATGGGAAGACAGCATGATTATTCGGCTGCCGACCCTATCAGGTATGTTAAGGAAGGCTCTGAACTGCCGGTGTTCTGCATCCATGGAAGCAGGGACTGTATAGTTGATATAAGGAGTGCACGCAGCTTCTATGATAGGATCACAGGCAGCCACGCCGGAAATTCAGAATTTGTTACAGCCCAAGGCAAGCATCATCTGGATCTGCTCTGTTTGTTCCTTACTGGGACTGATAATACAAGAAAGTTGGAGGCGTTTATAAATAAAATTGAAAAATGTAATAAAATAGAAGGAAATAGAAAATATTGGTAGAAACCATATGTTATATTACATGGTCAGGATGTGAACATATGGAAACTGCCGGAGGAACGATACATAGGACTGCTGGTAGACATGACATGGCGCTCATAGCCCTTTTTTTCCTTTGCGGTATATTGGCTTCGGCAATCCTGCTGCCCGGTAGGGTGGTGTTACTGGGCAGCCTGATACTGTCTGCAGGTCTTATTTTTGTAAACAGAAGAAATACTGTGAGACTGAAATGGGTATTGCTGTTGGTAGTTTTCCTGATGGGGATGCTGCTTTATGGCATGGCCTCAGGTGATGAAGGCAATCTGGAGCCCCTGGAAGGCAAAAATGCAGTGTTTGAGTGTATTATAATCGATGAACCGGTACAAAGAGGTGGAGGAATGCAGTATACTGCTGAGACACGTTATGTGCGGTATCAGGGAAAATGCTACAGCTTCAGGGAGAGGATCTTCATTAGGACCAATGGAGGACATGCCTTCAGCTTCGGGGATACTGTCAGAGTAGAGGGACAATGTGACGAGCTTGATGGAATCAGGAATCCCGGGGATTTTGATTATAGGTTGTATTACAGAAGCAAGGGAGTCAGAAGGATATTAACTGCATACAATACTAAGCTTTTAAAAAAGGATAGTGCAGGAGGACTTAGGACAATGCTTTACCTTTCCAGAGAGAAGGTAGAGGATATGATATGTTCAGCCCTGCCACAGGAGGAAGCCTCCATACTGGTCGGGATAATTACCGGGGACAAATCGGATATTGATGAAGAAACAAAAGCTGCATATACCAAGACCGGATTGTCTCATATACTCTCGGTCTCAGGACTACATGTGGGCTTCCTAATGCTGCTTGTCGGTCAACTGCTAATGCCCTTCAAGCTGGAAAAGGGGATAAAGAGTTCAGTGAGCTTACTTATAGTCGTATACTATGTACTGCTCATAGGCGCCCCGCTGCCGGCAGTCAGGGCCCTGATAATGCTGTGCGTGTTGATGGCGGGAAAGGCTGCAGGCAGGAGCTATGACCTTCTGGCTTCGGTATCCTTTGCAGCAATTGCAATTCTGCTATTCAAACCAATGTCTATACACGATCCAGGCTTCATGATATCCTTCGGGGCAATGTATTCCATTGCACTGCTTTATCCTACACTATACAACATGCTAAGGAGGGTTCCGGGAGCAATCAGAGGTCCTGCTGCGCTGTCGCTTTCGGTATGGCTTGGATTAGCCCCTGTGCTGACATACTACTTCAATTATATTTCAATGATCAGCCTTGTTCTGAATATTGTAGCCATACCGATTTCCTTTTTGATCACGATAGCCGGCTTCTGCGGAGTCCTTGTCGGGATCCTCTCAAAGGCTGCAGCGGTTTATATTTTTTCTGTGGATTACTATCTTGTAGGTCTGCTTACCTTGATTACCAAAAGGGCATCGGAGCTTCCTTTTGCAGGGTTCCAACTCCCGAGCCTTCCAATATATATGTATTTGCTGTTTTACCTAGGTGTGGCGCTGCTATATGCTTACTTTCAAAAAGGTCTTGCCAGAGTATATATCAGTAGATTTCTCATGGGATATATGCTGCTGGCCGCTGTTCTCCTCCTGTTTTACAACCTGCCCTCAAAGGAACTGAAAATGGTTTTCCTTGATGTAGGGCAGGGAGACAGCTGCTGTATCATAACTCCTGACAGAAGGGCGGTCCTGCTCGACGGAGGCGGCTCATCGGGCAAAGGAGAATACTATTATGATGTTGGCGGTAAGATAACGCTTCCTGCTTTGCTGCACCAAGGCATCTGGAGTATAGACACTGTGATAGTTTCACATATGCATGACGACCATATGGAGGGGTTGCTTAAAGTGATTGAAGCCTATCCGGTGAAAAATCTGATCATACCAAAGGTCTCGGCAGCTAATGTGGATGTATCCCCTAACAGAGACGAGCTGTTGAAGCTGTGCAGCAGAAAAGGCATCAAGATATATCGTCTTGGAAAAGGGGACCGCCTCAGCCTGGGCAGGGATGTAAGCATAGATTTCCTTCTTCCTGGTGAAGCTGCAGACCCCGATGAGAACCAGAACTCACTGGTAGGATTGCTCTCATATGGAAGCTTTAGTGCACTGCTGACAGGGGATATAGGGAGCAGTCTTGAAGAAAAGCTGCCTCAGGGGATGATCAGATCAAGCGTGCTGAAGGTTCCGCACCATGGCAGCGGAGGCTCCTCCTCGATAGGCTTCCTTAAGGAAGCGGCTCCTCGTGTCAGCATAGTATCTGTGGGAAGAAACAATTTTGGACATCCGTCCCCGGCTGCCATGGAAAGGCTTGGGGAGGCAAGCGGCCTTGTATATAGGACCGACATGTCTGGAGCAGTGACTGTGACCACCGATGGGTATAATCTGAAGGTATGGACTGTCAAATAGGTATGGTGCACTTGCCCGCGAAAGTGCTTATATATTATAATCTAATAAATAGTATACAAAATCTGTTTAAGCTCTGCTTAAACAGATTTGTGTTACCTTGATTTCCTTTGCGGCGGAAACAATCTTCATAAGCGTATATCCGCCGCAAATTATATAGAAAAGTATGGTGAGTATTATGAGCTACAGACAGTTGATGAACGATATCAAGACCAACTCAATAAAACCTGTATATCTTATATACGGAAGCGAGACCTACCTTATCGATAAAGGCTGGGAAGCGCTCAGGAACGCAATTGTAACCTCCTTCCCCGAGCTCAACTATACACAGCTAGAAGGAGAAAAGCTGGACATATCCGAGCTTTCGGCTGCGTGTGAGACCTTTCCCTTTGGTACAGAGAAGAGGCTTGTGACGGTTAGAGACCTGGCTGTATTGAAAAGCAAAGGAGAGGCAGAGGAGCCGGCAAACGATCGTAATGACCCACAACCTTTTGTTGACATAGTACAGAATATAGGGGATACGGTCTGTCTTCTTTTTGTTTCCTATGGAAATATCGACAAGAGGAAAAAGCTTGTAAACGAGATGAAAAAATACGGAGGGGTATACGAGTTTGAGAGGATAGACAGGGATGAGCTGGCCCAATGGGTCAAAAGGGAGCTGGGGAAGGGTGGAAAAAGCATAGGCCCAAGGGAGCTAGATCATTTTATAAACAGTACAGGGTATCTTGATAAAAACGGGAGCAAAAGCCTGTACGATGTGGAGAATGAAGTCAGAAAGCTTACCAGCTTTGCAGGAAAATCAGCAGAAGTAAATATGGCGCATATTGAGGCCATAGTACCCAGAAACCCGGAAAATGATATATTCAAGCTTATCAATGCCTGTTCGGAGAAGGATGTGGACCGCAGCCTCAGGGTATACAGCGATTTGCTTCTGGAGGGTGAATCCAGCCTTGGAATACTGGCATTGTTGACGAAACAGATAAAGAACATACTGGGAGTGTCTGAGCTGCATGCCAAAAGATATGACGGAAAAGCCATATCTGAAAAGCTGAAGATCCATGAATATACGGTCAAGCTGTGCATAAGGTATAGCTCCATGATCAAACGCCAGGTGCTGCTGTCCGCCTTCAGGAAATGTGTAGATACAGAGTACGGTATAAAATCCGGCAGGATAGGAGAAAAAATGGCCATGGAGCTGCTGCTGGTGAGTTTGTTCAGTTAACAAAAAAGTAAAAAACCCTGATTGATCAGGGTTTTATTTGTTATCAGCTATTAAGCTGTAACCTTCAACTTCTTGGATAATCTGGATTTCTTCCTTGCTGCTGTATTCTTATGGAGAGTACCCTTAGCTACTGCCTTGTCAATGAGGCTTGTAACCTTCTGGTACAGTTCCTTAGCTTCATTCATATTTCCGGCTTTAACGGAATCTTCAAACCTTCTTATTGAAGTTTTCAAGGAGGAAACAATTATTTTATTTCTTCTTGTCTTGAATTTTGTAACCTTTATTCTCTTTAAAGCTGATTTGATATTTGCCAAACCCTTCACCTCCTTTGAAATTCAATTAACAAATGGTATTTTATCATATTAACCAAAAAAATGCAAGCATATTGTATATGGTGGAATTCCTCTGATTTTTCAATAGATTTACGGTATAAGTTTGCCCATTTTGTCAGCAAATATAAACAAATAACATTTTTTTGCCTTGTATTGAATTGAGAAATGCTGAAGAATGATGAGACGCAAGTAAAGAAGTTTGAGAAAGGCTCCGGCTGAGGGAGAGCGATGTCCTCCTCACCTTTCAAAGCCAGCAAAATCACTGGCGCGGGTCCCATCTCTGCAGGCCCGTCTGGTTATTTTGCCTAGGGGTCCTTGCGTCCCGAGGTCAGTGAAAGGTTCGTCAGAAATGGCTCCCCCTATCCGGTGTTTGTGTTTCTAACAGCTTGGCAGATTTTAATTATACATACTTGGGGTGTTGTGAAATATTATTAAGGCAGCATTTCGGAGAAACCATAGAAATTCTTAACGAAATGGAGGAAAAGCAGCAGCAACTGTTTGAGCGAAGCGAGTTTTGATGCTGCCCGGAATGAGTTTAGAAGTTCTGGTTTTGTAGATCATGCTGCTGTATAATATTTCACTTTCACTCCATAGATTTTACAAACTATAGCATGTCGCATGATCCTCATTTCACACACTCTCAGCCGATCAAAACTCAAAACCTCAGCACCACCTTTGTATAAAAATTTTTGGTAAAGCACAAACTTCATATGATATAGACTCATTCAATATTTCAAAGGTTTTGGAGGGAGTAACATGGCTAGAATCAGAACAGACCTTGCAATTGAAGCAAGGGAGTTTTATAACAAGCAGGAGAACAGGGGAGATATACCGGGAGTAGAGGTGGATGTTGACAAGCAGGAGGATGTCACCATTACGAGGGTGAAAGTGGTTGAAGAGGTAGGCGCAAGGATGATAGGCAAGCCCAGGGGCAACTACATAACCATAGAGGTACCAAAGCTCAAGGATAATGATAAGGATCTGCAGGATGAGGTAGGCAGACTACTGGCAAAAGAGGTAGGAAGCATCGTTAAGCTTAATGACCAGTCGGTGATCCTTGTGGTAGGGCTGGGGAACTGGAATGTAACGCCTGATGCCTTGGGCCCAAGGGTGATCGAGCACCTGCTGGTTACCAGGCACATAAAGGAATATATACCGGATCAGATAGATGAGGGAGTCAGATCAGTATGTGCCGTAGCACCGGGAGTGCTCGGCATCACAGGGATAGAAACCAGCGAAATAATACGCGGCATAGTGGACCGGGTAAAGCCGGATCTTGTCATAGCCATAGATGCCCTGGCATCCAGGAAAATGGAAAGGGTGAGCACCACTATCCAACTGGCGGATACCGGGATAAACCCGGGCTCGGGTGTAGGCAACAACAGGAAGGAACTGAGCCGTGAAAGTATGGGTGTGCCGGTAGTGGCTGTGGGAGTTCCTACTGTTGTTGATGCGGCAACCATGGCCAGTGATACGATAGATATGGTTATTGACTCTTTGATAGATGAATCGCCTAAAAACGGAGAGTTCTACAATATGCTCAAGGATATGGACAGGACTGAAAAATACAAGCTTATAAACGAGGTCATTTCTCCTTCCATTGGGAATCTGATGGTTACACCAAAGGAAATTGACAGGCTCATAGACGATATTGCGATCATAATAGCCAATGGTCTCAATCTGGCGCTTCACCCAAGCATCGGACCGGAGGATATAGACAGGTATTTGAATTAGGTATAGAAAAAAGCTGTTAAACAACGGCGTGGGGGCTTGCCGTTGACCGTGGCATATGTTTTTAGAACACACAAAACTCCAGAGTGGATCTCTGGAGTTTTATTCATATAAGTAGCCGGTACCGCATATAAGTGTATACAGGCAAACATATTTGTTCCGTGACCAGACTAGTACTCCGTAACACCTGATTCCTTACATTATCGTCGGTTAAATTTCCGTCTGACTGCGTTGCCGTCATTCGCAATACGGCCAGTATTACTCAATCCTCCGCCTTGTCATACGAAAATTTTCCTCGCCGAGTAATGCAAGGTTAAGTGTTACAGAGTACTAGTGAGATACGGAAGAAAAGAGGTGGATTGGTTGAACAAAAAATGGTTGTTTGCTTTATTTGCGATACTCTCGGTCCTCCTGGCATTTTTCTTTCTACGGTGGCTATACAGCCCCGACACGTATTCTTCAGACAATTCAACCGATACAGCGGAAGTATTCAATTATGACATTGAAAAAAGGATCAAGCTTGAGGAATACTCATGGAATTTCTACATACAGCTGCTGAATACGGTATTGACCAGTGCAAAAACAAGCTATGAAATTGATTATGGGTGCCCGATGCCGGGGTTTTTTGCCTCGACAGCAAGCAGGCTTACTGACGGATTGCATACTGATATGAGCAATCCGATTACATATTTGAATTTTGCCTTTACTGCCTTCAGTCAATATGACTCCAAGGATCTGAAGCAAGCCGGACTTTCCGGAGGTGAGGAAAGCGTCTCATATACTGATGACATAACTGACTTCGAGGATGCTCCTGAAGGAGCTTTATACTTCAGTGAAGAGGATGAATACGAGGCTGAGGGAGCTGCTACTGCGGTGCAGTCTCCTGCCAGCACTCCGGCTCAGACCCCCGGTATAATAGAAAGCGCTGTCGGTGCCCCGGGCAAGATAGCCTTGGACAAGAAGACGCCTCAGATATTGGTGTATCATACTCATTCAACAGAAAGCTATATGCCGAATACGGCAGGAAACTATCATTCACTTTCTGAGAAATACAATGTGGTTCTGGTAGGGAACGAGTTTGCAAAGGTTATGCAGGATAGGTACAAATACAAGGTTCTGCATGATACCACCAAACATGATAAGGAGTCCTATGCATACTCATATGCCAATTCCCTGGAGACGGTAAAAAAGAACATTAATAAATACAAATCCCTGAAGGTCATATTAGATTTTCACAGGGATGCCTTTGATGTAAAGACTGAAGCGGCAAAAAAGGCTAAGAAAGCTGAATATACAGCCACAATAAACAACAAAAACGCAGCCAGGATCATGCTGGTAATAGCCAAAGGAAATCCAAACTATGCAGAGCTTGAGAAATTTGCAGTATATTTGAAGAAAAAGATGGATAAACTATACCCTGGATTGTTCATGAAAATAGATATAAAAAGCAGAGGAAAATACAATCAGTACTTCAGCAATCACTCCATGCTGGTGGAGTTCGGTTGCATGCTCAACACCACTGAAGAAGCAAGGTATTCTGCAGAACTTTTCGCAAAGGTCATGGGCGAGGTACTGGATGAGCTTAAGGAATAAAGATCTATGAACAGAAGAGAAGAACAGAAGAGACTACAACTGAGAGAGCGTTTATCGGTACTAAGAAATGTTATGGGCATAGTATTCTTCATTGTACTGCTGGTTTTCGCAGTAAGTGCCGCAGATATGTCCATAAGAAGAATGATCATGTGCAATGATGACAAGTATGCTCTTGCGGTATCACTGCAGGAGGATAACGTGCTCAGGCTTGACCTGGCAGGAGAAAAGCTGCTGTTGGATATTGAACCGGCAGTTAGAATTGCCGGTGATATCGCTGCCGGATCCAGAAACTGCTACGAAGGCCTGATGGAACGTATAAGAGTCATGACGGGGAAATGACACGTGCCATAATACTGGGATCAATTGCGGGAGTGTACTGTAGCTGCGGTATGCTCCTTTTGCTGTTTCTGGGAAAGACATTTATGCCTTTGCAATTGTTTTCATCAGCCCCGGCAAATCAGCTTATCAGCCCTGTAGAAACAAAAATATTTATTGTTAAAATATTATATGCTATAATTACTAAGATTAAAGAGAAATTATAGTATTTTTATAATATGAGCATTCCAGTTGTAAAGGAGGAGGCCGTTATGGCAAGTGATAGACAGAAGCATATCAGGAACTTTTGCATAATAGCACATATAGATCATGGCAAATCCACCCTGGCGGACAGATTGATCGAAAAAACAGGCGTGATCTCTACAAGGGAAATGGAAGAGCAGGTCCTGGACAATATGGATCTGGAAAGGGAACGGGGAATCACCATAAAGCTTCAATCGGTAAAGCTGATTTATAATGCCAGTGATGGACAGGAATATATATTGAACCTTATTGATACCCCCGGACATGTGGATTTCACCTATGAGGTATCAAGGAGCCTTGCAGCCTGCGAGGGAGCAGTACTTGTGGTTGATGCCACACAGGGTATAGAGGCTCAGACTCTGGCAAATGTATATCTTGCTCTGGACAACAATCTGGAGCTTTATCCCGTAATAAACAAAATAGACCTTCCCAGTGCAGATCCTGAGTTTGTCAAAAAGGAGATCGAGGACGTAATAGGACTCGACGCCTCATATGCAGCGCTGGTATCTGCTAAAGAGGGACTGAATATTGAAGAGGTGCTGGAAGGGATAGTCAAATACATACCAGCCCCCTCCGGTGATGAGGATAAGCCGTTAAAGGCATTGATCTTCGATTCCTTCTACGACAGCTACAGGGGAGTAATAGCGTATATAAGGGTAATTGACGGAGTGCTCAAACCTGGGATGAAAATGAGGATGATGGCCAACGGTAAGGAATACGAGGTGGTTGAGGTAGGTACCCTCAAACCGCAGCTTAATCCTACCTCTATGCTGATGGCTGGTGATGTCGGATATGTTACTGCCAGCATAAAGAATGTAAAGGATGTACATGTAGGGGATACAATAACTGACGGGAATAATCCATGCAAGGAGGCTCTTCCGGGCTACAGGAAGGTCACCTCTATGGTCTATTGCGGTATATATCCGGCAGATGGTGCTGATTACGACAACCTTAGGGACGCATTGGAAAAGCTGCAGCTCAATGATGCTGCACTGCTTTTCGAGCCTGAGACCTCTGTGGCATTGGGCTTCGGCTTCCGCTGCGGCTTCCTTGGCCTGCTGCATATGGAGATCATACAGGAGAGGCTGGAGAGGGAGTACAACCTTAATCTGGTTACAACGGCTCCTAGCGTTATCTATCATGTAATAAAAACCAACGGCGAGGTCGTGGAGGTCTCCAATCCTACCAACCTGCCGGCGCCCTCAGAGATAGATTATATGGAGGAGCCCATTGTAAAAGCAACTATAATGACTCCTACCGAGTATGTAGGTGCAATAATGGAGCTTTGCCAGGGGCGCAGGGGGATCTTCAGGGATATGCAGTATATGGAGGAGAAAAGAGCCATATTGCACTATGACCTGCCCTTGAACGAGATAATATATGATTTCTTTGACGCACTGAAATCCAGGACAAAGGGCTATGCTTCCTTTGACTATGAGCTAAAGGACTATGAGAAGTCAGAGCTGGTCAAGCTGGATATACTGCTAAATGCTGAAATGGTTGATGCGCTTTCCTTCATAGTTCATAAGGATAAGGCCTATGCCAGGGGAAGGTCCATGACCGAGAAGCTTAAGGAAGCGATCCCGAGGCAGATGTTTGAGATACCGATCCAAGCAGCTATCGGCGGTAAGATCATCGCAAGGGAAACCGTCAAGGCGATGCGTAAGGATGTACTGGCAAAATGCTATGGTGGAGACATATCGAGAAAGAAAAAGCTGCTGGAAAAGCAGAAGGAAGGCAAGAAGAGGATGAGACAGGTAGGAAGTGTAGAACTGCCTCAGGAAGCCTTTATGTCTGTCCTGAAGCTTGATGACTAGATCAAAGGTTGGCAATCAAGGTGAATGATATGAAGGAAATTGGATTATATATACACATACCCTTTTGCAGGAGCAAATGCCTTTACTGTGATTTTAATTCTTACGAGAAAAGGGAAGGGGACAGCCCCGAATACGTAAGGGCTCTACTCCGTGAGCTTTCTGCATATCAGGAAAAGTATGGACTAAAATTCAAGACAGCTTTTATCGGTGGGGGCACCCCCACCGTTATTAATTATGGGCTGATCGGCGCACTTATGGAAAAACTCATGCCTCAGCTTGTTGAAGGCGCAGAGGTCACGATGGAATGCAACCCAGGTACCGTAAGTGGAGAAAGCCTGGCCTACTATAGAAGCATGGGCATTAACCGGCTAAGCATAGGACTACAGGCGTGGCAACCCGAATTGCTGCGGACTCTGGGGAGGATACACGGCAGGGAGGAGTTCCTGGAAGCCTATTATGGTGCCAGAAAGGCAGGCTTCCATAATATAAGCGTGGACCTGATGTTTGCACTGCCTGGACAGACCATGGAAATGTGGGAGGAAACTCTTATGAAGGTATGCAGCCTGGAAGTGGACCATATTTCCTGCTACAGCCTGAAGCTGGAGGAGGGTACCCGGCTGTATGAACTTCATAATGCCGGAAAGGTACTGCTGCCTGATGAGGATATGGACAGGGATATGTATGCCAAAGCTATAGAAATATTGGAAATGCACGGTTACAGCCAATATGAGATATCAAATTTCGCAAGGAAGGGTATGGAGAGCAGGCATAACCTGATCTATTGGCATAATGAGGAGTATCTCGGTATAGGCGCAGGGAGCCATTCAAAGCTCCAGGGCTCGAGATTCTGGAATTGCAAGGATATTGCAAGGTATATCGAAAGTCTGGGTAATGGTGAGCTGCCGGTGGAGGACAGCGAGCAGCCTGATATCAATGAGGATATGTGGGAAACGATATTCCTTGCCTTAAGGCTGAATGAGGGGTTGAGGCTGTCTGATTTTGAAAACAGGTATAAGACTGATTTCATGGGCAAATACGGAGCTGCGGTGAAAAAGCTTGAGGTAAACGGTCTTGTATATCTTGAGGATGGCAGGCTGAAGCTCACTGGCAGGGGAAGGGATCTTTCCAATTCGGTTTTTATTGAATTCATGTAATAGAAAAATGCGACGTTGTCGCATTTTTCTGTTTCGCGATGCGAGCACAGGGTCACTTCTATGTGGTCCTGCTTCGTGTTTCGCGTATTCGGGTCGGGCTTCGAAGCCCAGCCCAGTCCGTTCCACGCGTAACTCGTAACGCGCAACCCGCAACGAAATACGTCTCATTTTTCTCCTTAAGAGCAATAATCGGAAATTTTTCATGAAACCTATTGACAAAAATATTTACCAGTGATATTTTAAAGACAGAATTAGCACTCGAGGCAGAGGAGTGCTAACAAGGGTGGTGATATCGATGGATCTGGGAAATAGAAAAAGACTTATTTTACAAGCTATAATAGAAGATTATATAAATACCGCAGAGCCTGTAGGGTCTAGAACAATATCCAAGAAGTACCTTACAGGAACAAGCCCTGCAACGATCAGAAACGAAATGGCTGACCTGGAGGAAATGGGATTCATAGAGCAACCGCATACATCATCAGGAAGAATTCCATCAGACAAAGGGTACAGACTATACGTAGACAAGATTATGAAGCAGAATACCATAAATGAAGCTCAGCAGCAGATCATCAGAAAGGAATTCCTTGACACCCTGGGAGAGATAGACCGTTTGGTCAAGCATGCCTCGAAGCTTCTGTCACAAATGACTCAATATACTTCCATAGTAATGGCTCCACAGCTTCGCAGGACCAGCATCAAGCAGATACAGCTTATACGGATAGATAATTCAACTGTCCTTGCTGTGATAATAACTGATGCGGGCATTGTAAAGAACAGTGTTCTCAGGCTTGTTCAGGATGTTCAGGGAGATGTGCTGACAAAGATCACAAACATGCTGAATGATAAGCTGGCAGGACTGGGTATTGATGATATAGAAAGCTTTGACCTGGAGTATATGAAGAATAATTCCATGGGGCACAGGGAGATCATTGAGCAGATAGTACCGGAGCTGATACAGACGCTTATGTTTTCAGACACTGCAGATGTATACCACGATGGCGTTTCAAACATACTTAATCTGCCGGAATATAGTGATATCAACAAGGCAAGAAGCTTCCTCAATACAATGGAGGAAAACGAGCTGCTCTTCAAGGTGCTCAATGAAGTCAAGGGAGATGTAAATGTCAGCATAGGCAGTGAGAACAAGCTGGAGCAGTTCAGGGATTGCAGCCTTATTACTGCAACCTATAGGATAAATGGCAAGATCGTCGGCTCTGTAGGACTTATCGGTCCGACCAGGATGGAATACTCAAAGGCGATTTCTGTTGTGGAATGCATGACAGATACCCTGAGTAATATATTAACGAAGATTTTAAAAGGATAAAAAAATAGCTTAAAGGTGGTCAGATACATGAAGCATAAGAAACATACTGCAGAGGAAGCCGAAAAGATTGAAAACGTAGATACAATGGCTTCTGGGGAAAACTCAGCAGCAAATGAAGCCGCTGAAGAAAAGAATGTAGAGGGGACTCCCGCAGGCAAGCCGACTGAGGTCCTTGAAAAGGAAATCGAAGAGCTTAGGAAGCAGTCCGAAGAAAACTATAACAGGCTCCTCAGAATGCAGGCTGATTTTGACAACTATAAGAAGAGGGTAGCAAGAGAAAGGGATGACATGTTCAACAATGCCGTTGAAACAATAGTTCAGCAGCTGCTGCCGGTAGTTGACAATATGGAAAGGGCAGTAGACTCATTCAGGAATGACAAGCTTGATGAAAAATATGTAAGCGGAGTTGATATGGTCTGCAAGCAACTGGTTGAAGTGTTGGAAAGAAACGGCGTTAAGGAAATTGAAGCGCTGGAAAAGGAGTTTGACCCCAATATACATCATGCAGTAATGCAGGCTCCTGGGGAA
This sequence comes from uncultured Clostridiaceae bacterium, assembly GCA_964574195.1. Taxonomy (GTDB): domain Bacteria; phylum Bacillota; class Clostridia; order Lutisporales; family Lutisporaceae; genus BRH-c25. The sequence continues at coordinate 17,950 of CAZNMO010000047.1, forward strand.
GACGATGATGAAAACAAGATAAAAGAAGTATTCCAGAAGGGATACATTCTGGGAAGCAAGGTAATCAGGCCTACACTAGTGAAGGTGTCGGTAAAACAATAATTGACAATTATTAAGGAGGAAATATAAATGGCAAAAGTAATAGGTATTGACTTGGGAACCACCAACTCTTGTGTTGCTGTTATGGAAGGCGGAGAGCCGGTAGTAATCGCAAACGCTGAAGGTGGAAGGACAACACCTTCTGTTGTGGGCTTCTCAAAGACAGGTGAGAGACTTATAGGACAGGTTGCAAAAAGACAGGCTGTTACAAATCCTGAGAGAACAGTAAGTTCAATAAAAAGAGAAATGGGCACTAATTTTAAGGTGAATATCGACGACAAGAGCTATACGCCACAGGAAATATCAGCAATGATACTTACAAAGCTCAAACAGGATGCAGAAGCATATCTGGGTGAAAAGATCACCCAGGCAGTTATAACCGTACCTGCATACTTCAGCGACAGTCAGAGGCAGGCAACAAAGGACGCAGGCAAAATCGCAGGGCTCGAAGTTCTCAGAATAATAAACGAGCCGACAGCTGCATCTCTGGCATATGGACTTGACAAGGAAGAGAACCAGAAGATACTGGTATTTGACTTGGGCGGCGGAACCTTTGACGTATCGATACTGGAGCTTGGAGACGGAGTATTTGAAGTTCTGGCTACGAAGGGTAACAACAAGCTTGGCGGTGATGACTTCGACCAGAGGGTGATCAACTATCTTGCAGATTCCTTCAAGAAGGATACCGGAATAGATTTAAGAAATGACAGGATGGCTATGCAGAGGCTCAAGGAAGCAGCTGAAAAGGCAAAGATCGAGTTGTCCGGAGTTCTCCAGACGAACATCAACCTTCCATTTATCACTGCTGATGCAAGCGGACCAAAGCATCTGGATGTTAATCTTACTCGTGCAAAGTTTGACGAACTTACCCATGACCTGGTGGAAATGACTATGGAGCCATCAAAAAATGCTCTTGCTGATGCAGGACTTACAGCAGACAAAATTAATAAGGTAATACTTGTCGGTGGTTCCACCAGAATACCGGCAGTCCAGGAAGCCGTTAAGAAGCTTACAGGCAAGGAGCCATACAAGGGAGTAAATCCTGATGAATGTGTAGCTGTTGGAGCGGCTATACAGGCTGCAGTTCTGACAGGAGAAGTGAAAGACGTACTCCTTCTCGATGTTACTCCTCTTTCACTGGGTATCGAAACCCTTGGAGGAGTGTTTACAAAGCTTATAGATAGAAATACAACAATACCGACAAAGAAGAGCCAGACCTTCTCCACAGCCGCAGATGGGCAGAGTAGCGTTGAGATACACGTACTCCAGGGCGAAAGGGAAATGGCCGCCTACAACAAGACTCTCGGGAGATTCCAGCTTAGCGGAATACCTCCGGCTCCAAGAGGAGTGCCTCAGATAGAAGTAACCTTTGATATAGATGCCAATGGTATTGTCCATGTATCCGCCAAGGATCATGGTACAGGAAATGAGCAGAAGGTTACGATCACTGCAAGCACCAATCTGTCTGACAGCGATATAGAATCAGCTGTAAAAGAAGCAGAAAGGTTTGCTGCAGAGGACAAGAAGAGAAAAGAAGAAGTGGAAACAAGAAATAATGCAGACAGCATGGTTTACCAGACAGAAAAGAATCTAAAGGATCTGGAAGGCAAGATCAGCAGCGAAGACAAAGCAAGGATCGAGTCTGAACTGAACAATGTAAAGGAAACGCTGAAGGGTACGGATACTGAAGCAATAAAAGCGGCTACAGAAGAGCTTACCAAGGTATTCTACGACCTGTCCTCAAAGATATATCAGGCTAATGGCGGACAGCAGGGACCTGGAGGAGCACAGCCCCATGACGACAACACTGTAGATGCTGATTATAAGGTTGAAGACGACAAGTAATTAATGATACTATTGCAGTGCAAAATCGGTTTAAGCTTTGCTAAAACCGATTTTGCGACCTTGATTTTCTTTGCGGCGAAACAATTTACCTTATCAACAATTCACCGCAAACTTTATTAGCAGGATACCTATTTTGGTTTCCTGCTTAGTTATGAACATATATGTTAAAATGATGAACATCATGTAGGGAAGGTTATCCGGGGTTAAAAAGTACTGGTTTATTGGAAGGTTGTGAGAAAATGGCAACAAAAAGGGATTATTATGAGGTCTTGGGTGTGAGCAAATCGGCCTCTGAGGAAGAAATAAAAAAAGCATACAGGCAGCTAGCAAAAAAGTACCATCCTGACATGAACCAGGGTGACAAAAGCGCGGAAGCCAAGTTCAAGGAATTGAACGAAGCATATGAGGTATTGAGCGACAAGGATAAGAAAGCAAGATATGATCAATTTGGCCATGCAGGCGTTGATCCCAACGGCTTCGGCGGAGCCGGAGGTTTTGGCGGAGGAGGCTTTGAAGGAGGCTTCGGGGATTTTGGTGACATATTTGACATGTTCTTCGGTGGAAGCTCCGGAGGCTTTGGAGGCGGCGGTGCAAGAAGAAGGTCAGGGCCCCAGAAGGGAGCCGATCTCAAGTATGAGCTGGAGATAGAATTTGAGGAAGCGGCTTTTGGAGTAAAAAAGGACATACAGGTAACAAGAAACGAAAACTGTAACGAATGTAACGGAACCGGTGCAAAGGCCGGCAGCAAGGTTGAGACCTGCAAGACCTGCGGAGGCAGTGGTGAAGTTAGGTTTACACAGAGCACGGTTTTTGGAAGGGTAGTAAATGTCAAGCCCTGTGACGAATGTCACGGTGAAGGAAAGATCATAAAGGAACCATGCCCTCAATGTATGGGTAGAGGCCATATAAGGAAAACAAGGAAAATAACGATAGATATTCCGGCAGGTGTGGACAACGGTTCAGTAATGCCTCTTAGGGGGGAAGGAGAGCCCGGCCTCAAGGGAGGACCCAATGGCGACCTTTATATCTATATGAGGGTAAAGCCCCACAAGTTGTTCAAACGGGAAGGTATCAACCTTTACAGCGAAATGCCCATAACCTTCACACAAGCTGCCCTCGGTGATGAATTGGATGTTCATACCCTTGAGGGGAATGTAAAGTTTACCATTCCTGAAGGTACACAGACAGGAACCACCTTCAGAATCAAGAATAAGGGCATACCAAGCTTGAAAAACAAGCTGAAGGGGGATCTTTACTTTACTGTGAAGATAGTTGTTCCCAGAAAGCTGAGTGAGGAGCAGAAAAATCTGCTCAGGAAATATGCTGAAATAAGCGGGAACAATGCCGAGGACCAGGGAAAATCCTTCTTTGACAAGGTCAAGGATGCTTTTAAATAATAATACAACATTAAAAAGATCCTTCATTCCGCTCAGGATGACGCTCAATTGTCATCCTGAGTGAAACGAAGGATCTTTTGCTTGCCACTCTTTGCTTATTTAGTCATTGTTCTTATCTGCTTTGCTCTTTTCTTTATGAAGCTTTTATATTCCAGTTCAGCTTTTTTATTGTTTTTCCGTTCTACAAATTCTGCTTCTCTCTTCAGTTTGATATAGTTGTTGTAACGGCCTTCCTCAAGGGTGCCATTTTCAATAGCTTCATGCACAGCACATCCAGGTTCTGTGGTATGGGTGCAGTCTGAGAACCTGCAGCCCTCGGCCAGTTGATGGATATCTCTGAAGGTCGTATCAACGCTGTCCTCAACATCCAAAATGTGAAATTCCCTCATACCCGGAGTGTCGATCACTATGCCACCGTCGGGCAGCACTATTAGCTCTCTGTTGGTGGTGGTATGCCTGCCTCTGTCCCCCAGTTCACTGGTTTCCTGGGTGTCCATAAGGTTTTCTCCAAGGAGTCTGTTTATTATGGTTGATTTTCCGACACCAGAGGAGCCAAGAAATGCAAAAGTGAGGCCGGGACGTATATACTGACGGACTACTTTTTCTGCAGAATCGTCAAGACAGCTTACGCAATGTACATCAACGCCCGGAGAAGCCTCAACAGTCTCTGCCAGTCTCTCCTCAGCAGCTTCGCACAGGTCCGATTTTGTAAGCAGTACCACCGGTACTGCGCCGCTGTTCCAGGCCATGGTCACGAACCTTTCCAATCTCCTGAGGTTGAAATTCTGGTTAAGGGACATGCATATAAACAACGTATCGACATTGACGGCAACAATCTGCTCATTGACAGTATTTCCTGCGCTCTTTCTGGAAAGCTTGCTCTTCCTCCGCATGATACCACGGATGATAGCTCTACCACCGGCTTCCGGGAGTCTGTCAAGCAGTACCCAGTCACCTACTGCGGGGTAATCCTCACGTTCTGCTGCGGCATATATCAGCTTGCCTGAGACCGAGGCAAGCACTTCTCCGCCTTCGCAATATACTTTATATAAGCCTTTATATTCTACTGCGACCCTGCCAGCCCGGCAGCTAGCCTCATAAGCTTCAAAATCCTTCTGTAAGTCTTCATTCCAGCCCAAAGCCTTCAAGTTGATCTTATTATCCAATATATAGTCATCCTCCTGTTAATTCAGGGCATAAAAATAGCCCCAAGTAGTAAGTCTTAACCCGACTACTCCGGAGCATAACCAACAAAGCATCATATTACAATGCTTCAGCTTCTCATACATCCAGGAGTAGTCCTTATGAAATCCGAAAAATAGGCATGATTAAATACACGTAACTCTTTCATAAAACATCACTCCTTTCGATTCAATATGTTAAGAATAGCAGAAAAGCAGCCTGTTGTAAATAGTTAGTAAAAGAGATTACAGCATTCTTGTTAATAGCACATAATTCGACAAAACTCGGATTGATAAATGCTTACATTTACTGTATAATTGTATCAACCAAATACAGATGACAATATCCGCAAGACCTGATCCATAAAAAACCAGTTTGATCATGACGGCTTGCTCTATTGCATACAGTCAGGATCTCCTACGTATACCAACAGATACGGGAGGTTTTTTGTTATAACAAGATTTCAATGAGGGTTTTTTGCATTTAGCAAAAAATCTACCCGAAGCGTTTCAGCAAGGCCGGGGATATAAATGAGACCTTTTTAAAATGGGTGCCCGCACAACTATATGTTATGTACATCTTTAGGCCTTGTTATTACTGATAAACCTTACGTGGAGGTGTAAGTCTATGACAAATACAAGTCTCAAAAAATTCATACTTGTCGTATTTGCGATAGCGGCAGTAGGAGTCACCTTCTTATCCAACTACGGGATCCAGCTCAGGGAATTTGAACTTGATGCCCATGAGAAAAGGACACAGGTCAACCGATATATAGAATTAAGCAAGACCTTCATAGAATTGATGACGATATATGGAAACGAATATTTCCAGCAAAGCAAGAATATAGAAACCGAGCTTTACAAACTTTTGCAGTATGATTCCTGGGAGGACAGCTTCAGCCTGGATATTGCCAAGGGTACGAAATATGAAAAGTCTGCAGGCAATCTCACCGGTAAGGGAAGGATCCCGGAAAAGGGTATAAACAGGGATGAGCTTAACCTTGCTCTCAAATACAATGAATTTTTCAGCAACTTCTACGAAAGGCTTGAGGGAGTTGAATGGCTTTATTATACTAGTGAAAATGAATTTGTAAATCTATATCCCTGGGTGCCCTCAAAGGAGTTTGCATATTTTGAAGGAATTAAAAACCTTGATTTCTACAGATTGGCTGAACCCAGACACAACCCACAGCGTCGGATACTTTGGGCGCCGGTATACCAGGACCATGCTGGGAAGGGAATGGTAGTGACGCTTTCAAGTCCCATATACAACAGTGGCAGCTTTATGGGAGTCATATCCCTTGATCTGTCGATCGAAAAGCTTAGGGAGCTTATAAATACGAAGTATGAAAGCTATCTGGTAGATGTAAAGGATTCGATAATAGCAACTGATACAGAGACAGTGCAAAGTATGCTGCCAGTGAATTTCTTCACAATACTCAGGGATAACAAGATAAAGCCGGAAATGCTCATGAGTGCTGAGGAGGATGTAATTAATCTATCAGGCGGGTATTATGTGCATTGCTCCAGCTTCGACAAGGTTCCCTGGAGGTTCTATCTCATGGTTCCGGTAAGTCGTATCATATACAATGCTTCGGTATCGTCGCTTCCTATACTTTTGATCGGAGTTCTCCTGCTTTTTGCCATGAGCGAGTTCGAAAAATCTCAGAAGACAGGCTGTCTGCTGCAGAACTCCCTTGCTGAACTGAAATCCTATCAGCAGCTGCTTGAAAATGCCGCAAAGATGGATATGCTCACCGCTACCCTGAATAGAAGGGGGCTGAAGGAAAACTTTGCAGTTAGGCTTGATAGGCTGGGCACGGCACGGCCACCCATATCATTTGTAATTGGAGATATAGATCATTTCAAACAGTTCAATGACACCTTCGGACATGCTGCAGGGGACAAGGTATTGACTGCTGTCACAGATACGATCAGGAGGAACGTTGAAAGCGAAGACCTGATATGCCGCTGGGGTGGAGAGGAATTTGTGCTGGTACTTTTGGGAAAGTCATATGAGGATGCTATGGTTGTTGCGGAGAACATCCGAAAGCAAGTCGAAAACTTGACTATCA
>CAZNMO010000048.1:0-24473 GCA_964574195.1 uncultured Clostridiaceae bacterium
TGTCATAGGGCGCAAAGGCCAGGAACCATGCGTGATTGTCAAAGCCCTTTCCTGCTTCAGCTGTACCGGTCTTACCCGAGATAACCACCTTGCTTCCTACAAAGGCACGGGTTGCCGTTCCTCCCGCCTCATTGGTAACAGCGTACATACCGCTTTTTATCACGCTTATAGTTTCAGGTGATATTTCTATTTTGTCCAATACTTGGGGCTGGTTTGCCAGCTTCACAGTTCCATCATAACCTATAATCTTGTCTACCAGATAAGGCTTATATCTTATACCGCCATTCAGCAAAGTCGCCAGAGCACTTGTAAGTTGAAGCGGTGTGACATCGTTCATTCCTTGACCTATGGTAGCGTTGAGCACGTTTCCAGGCTGATACTTGCTATCGTTTACATATCTGAGCACCTTGTCTATCGCCTTCGAATCGGTGATATCCAACTGCTTCAATCTCTTCCTCATCTGGGATACTCCCGGATTATTGTCCATGAATCCCGCTATTTCGTCACGTATAGCTTTATCCTTTATCTTCAGGTTGTTCACAAGATAATTGTCCAGGTATTTCTTGTACAGTTCCTTTTTGTGCATCGGACCTTCCACGCTGCCTTTGTACTCCGAAGGCAGTTCTATACCGGTCCGTTCTCCGAAGCCGAACTTCATGGCATATTTTTCAAAGGTCTCTCCGCCTATTCGTCTTCCCACTTCAAAGAAGAAATAGTTGCAGGAGTTCTTTATTGCCAGCTTTACATCCTGCCAGCCATGGGCTTGATGCAGAGATTTCCATATGGAACAGGAAGGTGACACCCCCGGTATTGCAGTATAAGGACCTTTGTCAAAAATCTTCTCATTACCACGTATTGCCTTTGTCTCCAAGCCCGCAACGGCACTGAACATCTTCATTGTTGAACCTGGCGGCAGTGTAGCTGAAATAGCCTGATTGATAAGAGGCTTTGGGGCATATATATCCTTTCCGACGGGCTGAAGCATCTTCCAGGCTTCACTGCTGATCCCAGCGGAGAAAAGGTTCGGATCAAACTGCGGTTCACTTGCCATGGCCAGTACCTTTCCAGAGTTTACATCTATAGCAACTACCGCACCTGAGGTGGCATTAGGATACTGCTTATCCTTTCCAACACCGCTTCTGATTTCAGCCATTGTTGCCTTCAGAGAGTCTTCAGCAATTTTCTGCAGTCTGGCGTCTATAGTCAGGAAAACTGTGTTTCCCGGTATCGGGTCTATCTCATTCACTGTATTTATGAGTGTACCATTAACATCTACTTCTATCTGCCTTGAACCATCAGTACCCTTAAGATACTGCTCCATTGAACTCTCTATACCGGACTTTCCTATAAGATCCTGTGATGTATATCCCTGCTTGGAAAGCTCCTCCAGTTCGCCTCCGATTTTGCTCATATATCCGATTATATGACTGGCGAATTCATTACCGGTATAAGTCCTGATTGGTTTCTGTATTATTTCAACACCGGGCAGGAATATCTTGTTCTCCTCAATTTTTGCCCTGGTTTCCATTTTAATATTTGAGGCTATTTCTACCGGCTCATAAGCTTTAAAGCGGTTCTGACCCACCAGATATTTTACCGCAAGTATCTTTTTGGCCTTTTCATCATTGTAAACATCCCTCGGCACCTTATATTTTGTACATAGTGCATCAAATACCTCATCCGCAGTGGACTCCGGCTTGAAGCCGTTGCTCTCCTTCCACTTTACCTCCGACTCCCAGAAGTCATACTGGAAATTTATAATATCAAAGGGCAGCTCGACATTATTATCGTCCTTCAATACTTCATAGGCCTCCAGGTCTATGGTATCGGTCGGGATGCCATAGTCAAGCCTGAGCTTCATAAAGGCTTCCCTGGCAGTAGAAGTTGAAGGTATTCCATATTTGGCTTTCCAATTGGCTTCATCATCCCTGTATGAAAACCTTATGGGATCGATCAATATGGGGATATCGTCCTTATATGTATCTCCATTCAGCTCAATAATGTTGATCGTAGAAAGAGCGATTTCGTTCAGAGTATCCCTCGGCACATCGGTTTTCATTATATTCACAGAATAACTCTGTTTATTTCCAGCAAGCAGCCTGCCGAATTTATCCACAATAGGCCCCCTGGGTGCTGTTACGGATATATTCCTCATTCTTAAGGTTTCGGACTTCTTCCAATAATAATCACCCTTGACGATTTGCAGATCGCCCATTCTAAAGGCTATAACCAAAAAAATCAAGACAGTGACCGCCCTGACTATATCAATTCTATCTTTAAAATACTTCTTAAACATGTAATCACCCGTACCCTGCGTTATAAAGTTCTGTTTTTTGATACCGTCGTCTTGAATCCGTTATGGGTCCTAATATATCCTTTTATCCAGAAACCGGGCATCATCAAGCCTATATATCAGTCTGTAGGCAACAAAGCCTATTACTGCATTATAAACAGCCTGAGGAAGAATGTTCTGCAGGAGCATATTCACATATGAGATATCTGTGCTGGGAAAATTATTCGAGAAATATGCCAGCATTATGAAAGCATGTTGAAACAATATTATGGCAAGAAAGTTGAACACAACTGCCGGTATGAAGCTGTCCTTGAATACATTTTCATGAACTTGTCCTATTACATAACCTGTAGCCATATAAGCAAGGGCATTTATACCGATAGCTCTCCCGTAAAGCAGATCCAGCAGTATACCCGCACCAAGCCCGATAAAAGCTCCATAAGAGCTTCCCCGCATTATTCCGTAAGCAACTATTATCATCAAAGTAAAGTCTGGTTTGATACCAAATATCCTGGTGTATTGAAACAGCGTTGATTCCAATATAACATCCAACACAACCAGCGTGCAAATAACCGCGATCCTCACAGGCCACCCCTCACTCAGTATTGTGCCTCTGCAGGATAAGGAAAACTTCCTGCAAAGAGGCACATTTTTATTCTACAGTTTTAATTACAAATACCTCTTCAAGCCTCTTAAAATCTACAGAAGGTTCTATGACAACGACCTTCTGCAGCTTTCGCTCCTGCTTCTCCACGCTTTTCACCTTGCCAATATATAAACCCTTCGGTAATGTGCTGTACTCTGATGTTATTATATCATCACCCTTGACTATATCAGCCTCAAGCTCCATTATTGCAATAACACCGGACTCAGTGTTGCCGGATACTATCCCCATGTCCCTTGTTCTGTTGACTATTATGCTGGTGGAGCTTCTTTCATCTATTATTGCCATAAGCTTGGAATAGTTGGGTCCAACTTCAATCACCTTTCCTACCAGATAGCCATGGCCTGCTATTACAGCATCATTGACCTCAATGCCGTCACCTGATCCTTTGTTGATAGTAAAAACATCATACCAGTTTCCTGGATCTCGTCCGGTTACGCTGGCACCAATATATTTGAACTGCGCATTTTCATCCTTGAACTCCAGAAGGCTCCTGAGCCTGTTGTTTTCCAACGCCATCTGAATAAGCTGCATATTCTGCTGCTTCAGCTCTTCAACCTCAGTCTTCAGTGCTTCGTTTTCCGTCTTGAGGTTCCTTAGATCATAGAGACTTTTAAAGGTATTCTTGAAGAACTCCCCGGATGTATAAAAACCTCTCTGTACAGGCGTTATGATCCTTCCAAAAATGCCGTCTACGACGCCAGGTCTTGTCCTACCCTGGGAAGTAAAGGCAATTAGCGCAATCAGCAATATTGAGATTATTATCACTGACATGAACAATTTATTCCTAATCCGCATATATGTATAACCTCACACAATTGTTTGAAAGGCGATTAAAGAATCGCCTTTGTACCTACCTTCTATGATTTAACGAGTAGGACTTGCTAATTTCATCATATTGATCCAATGCTTTGCCTGTTCCCATGGCAACACAATCCAGCGGATTCTCCGCCACCTGTACCGGCATTCCGGTTTCACTTCTGACCAGAGTATCAAGCCCGCGCAGCAGCGCTCCGCCTCCTGAAAGCATTATACCTCTGTCCATGATATCTGATGCCAGCTCAGGAGGTGTCTTCTCCAAAACCCCCTTAATACCGTCCAGTATTATCCCTACAGGCTCCTTAAGAGCTTCCATTACTTCCTCGGCTGTAATAGTTATAGTTTTTGGCAATCCTGATACCAGGTCTCTTCCTTTGATATCTATAGTACCTTCAACAGAATGAGGGTATGCAGAGCCAATTGTGATCTTTATCTCCTCACCTGTTCGCTCACCAATTGCCAGGTTATAAGTCCTCTTTATGTAATGGACTATTGCGTCATCCTGCTTATCACCTGCTGATCTTATGGATTTGCTGGTCACTATCCCACCCAGCGATATTACAGCTATTTCAGTTGTGCCGCCGCCCATATTGACAATCATGCTCCCCGTAGGTTCTCCAACCGGAAGTCCTGCTCCTATAGCAGCCGCCATTGGCTCTTCTATCAAACGGGCTATACGCGCACCGGCCTGTACTGCCGCTTCTTCAACAGCCCTTCTTTCCACTTCTGTGATTCCTGAAGGAACGCTTACCAAAACCCTTGGCTTACCAATTGGTGACCCTGCATAGGCTTTACCTATGAAGTACTTTATCATCCTTTGGGTAACGCTGAAGTCGGCTATTACTCCGTCCCTCATAGGCCTGATCGCAACGATATTTCCGGGGGTCCTCCCTATCATCTTCTTTGCCTCGTCGCCGACAGCCATGACTGTATTTGTATCAAGCTTCATCGCTACAACTGAGGGCTCCCTCACGATGATACCTTTTCCTCTTACGTATACCAGGGTATTCGCAGTACCCAAATCTATACCAATGTCCTTAGATAAAAAATTGAACAAACCCATTATATATATGTCCTCCTTAGCAAATAAACGTATCTCTCTTAGCATTTCCGATACGGAATAAGATTGCCATTAATAACCCTTTATTAGGTTTTACATGTACAAAGCAAGTTATTCACAATATCACAGTTATTTACATATTTTTGATGCTTTTCCATATTAGATTAAATCCAACACCCTACACAGGTCAAATTTATGGCAAAGGACCTAAAACAGCCCCTTTTCTTTCATGCTTATATATCTGCCGTCGCCTATTATTATATGGTCAACCAGTTCAATACCGATCAATCTGCCGGCTTCGACGATCCTGGCGGTGATCGCTGTATCCTCATTGCTTGGTGACGGATCTCCGCTGGGATGGTTATGTACCATTATTATACTGGCGCTTGATTTTCTTATTGCCGGATTAAAAACCTCTCTCGGATGCACTATAGACGCATTCAAACTGCCTATTGATATTTCCTCTACTGATATCAGGTTGCATTTTATATTCAGAAGCAACAGCTTCATATGTTCCTTCTTAAGATATCGCATATCCTCCATCAGCAGATCAGCGACATCCTGCGGACATTTGACCGGCTTGTCCACGCCAAGCTCAAAGGCTGCAAGACGTTTTCCCAGCTCAATGGCCGCTTTGATCTGCGCAGCTTTTGCCTGCCCAATACCATTTATGCTGCTCAGCTGGTCTACATCACTGTCAACAAGATATCTTAGCCCTTGCTCCTGTATAAGGATCCTATGTGCAAGTGAAATTGCGCTTTCATCCTTTGTACCGGTTCTGAGCAATATGGCCAGCAGCTCCGCATTGGATAGTATTCCCGCTCCATGCCTTATCAGCCGCTCCCTTGGTCTCTCCTCCTGAGGCAGCTCTTTTATAGTAGCATGCCCATTCTTTGTCTTCATGCCTTTACCTCCAGCTGATCAAATGAGTTCTACCCCGAAATGCTTCAGCATTTTTCCCAATCGAAAAATTGGAAGTCCTACTACATTAAAATAGTCTCCTTCGATCCTTTCAACAAACAATGAACCTATACCCTGAATTGCATAAGCTCCTGCCTTATCCAAAGGTTCTCCGGTAGCTATATACGCATCTATCTCCCTACTGCTGAGTTCTCGCATCTTTACACTTGTGCTTTCATAACCGGACAGATATTCTCCGGTCCTTGCATTTATGACACTTACACCAGATAATACCGTATGTTCCTTTCCACTTAACCTTGAAAGCATATCGAAGGCATCCTTCCCACTTTTCGGCTTACCCATGATCCCATCAAGACATACAATTGTATCAGAGCCGATCACCAGGGCATCCTCCTCCATTTTGGAAGCTACATCCTTTGCCTTCATATAGGCAAAATGCTCCACCATCTCAACGGGAGGCAGCCCTAAAATATCCTCCTCAAATTCAGACGGAATTATTTCGAAAACGACTCCGATCTGAGACAACAATTCTTTTCTTCTTGGTGAATTTGATGCCAAAATTATTCTCATAAGTCTCACCTATCCGTCATAATTCACTATCAAAGCTTCCTGTACAAGTAAATAGCTATTGCAATTCCTAAGACACTGAACATGTTAATGTTGAAATCAAGTCCAAAGGTAAGTCTGAGTACGTGAAAATCCCATGTGTGGGTAGAAACGCCCAGATTGTATCCGTACTTAAGTATGGGTACATATTTTCCAAGAAGCTCGCCTAAGAAACCTCCAACAACCAAACCACACATCACCATAAGAAACATAATCCAGCCATTCCTTGAGCTTTCTCTTCTCAACACATCCATCTCCTCGTTATTATTTACCTTATTGAAGTCTTGTAAACTACTAATTCCTGTTGAATCATCAATTTTTGCCATGTCAACAGCTTGGCAGTTTACCCGTCCATATCTCCTGGTGTGTCATATGCTGTTCTATAATGTCGATGTTTCCTCAAATTCATGCCTTCGGCAGGCTTAATAATACCTTCAAGCACTAGTTTATCATTTAAAGAACCAGACTTCAACTTTTTTGGAATCCATCTGGCAACCAAAAATCGACAGCAATGGCTATGAAAAAAGGGCTGACATCCTTATGTCAACCCTTACCAATTCATTTACTTCATCTCGATTGCATCCTTGGGACACTTTACCGAACACTGGCTGCAACCTACACATTTGTCATCAAGTACTTTATGCTTGTTTTTAAGTTCTCCTTCAATAGCTTCAAAATTGCAGTGCTTCTTGCAGATCGTGCAGCCAATGCATTTTTCTTCATTGATGACGGCTTTCTTCCTGTCAGCGAAATTTGCATATATTGTTTTGGTCGGGCAAACCTCTGCGCACATCATACAGTTTACACACTTTTCATAGTCTATCTTTGCTACATTGTTTTCAACCTTTATAGCATCGAACTTACATGCCTTCACGCACTTCTGGCATGCTATGCAGCCTACCTTGCAGACATCCATTACAGCCTTGCCCTTGTCAAGATTCTTGCAAAGCACCCTTACCTTCTTTGACACAGGGACAAGCTCGATTATTCCTTTCGGACATACGGCTATACATTTCTTGCAGGCAGTACATTTATCTTCATCTACTACTGCAACCCCATTAACAACATGGATCGCATCAAATGGACATTCCCTTACGCAGGTGCCAAGGCCTGTACAGCCGAAACGGCAGCTCTTTGATCCGCCGGCAAGCATTTCAGCAGCCTTGCAGTCCATTATTCCCTGATATTCATACTTTTCTTTAGCGTTATTATTATCACCGCAGCAAATTACTCTGGCAACCTGACGTTCAGTGCTGCTGGCTTCAACACCCATGATCTCGGCGATTTTTACTGCAAGCTCAGCTCCGCCTACAGGACAAGCCGATATGGGCGCCTCACCCTTTGCAATGGCTTCTGCCAGGGCATCACAGCCTGCATAACCACAGCCGCCGCAATTGGCACCGGGTAATACGTTTCTGACATCTGTTACTTTGGGGTCTACTTCAACAGCAAATTTCTTTGAGGCATATGCCAGTACAATACCGAAAAATACTGCGATTCCCCCCAAAACTATGACAGGCCAGATTAAATTATTGATCAAGGTAGTCACCTCTACTTTCTACTTATAATAACTACAGCAGTCCGCTGAACAATCCGCTGAATCCGAGGAAAGCAATTGAAAACAAGCTCGCTGCTATCATCGCAATCGGGAATCCGTCCAACGCTTTAGGTGTAGGTGCAAATTCAAGTCTTTCTCTTACACCTGCAAAAAGTACGATAGCAAGTGTGAAGCTAAGACCTCCGCCTATACCATTAACAAGGGTCTCGATAAGATTATAGTTTTCCTGGATATTCAGTATAGCAACACCCAGTACTGCGCAGTTTGTAGTAATAAGCGGGAGATACACCCCAAGTGCCTGATACAGGGTCGGGCTTGTCTTTTTTATTACCATTTCAACAAACTGAACAAGTCCGGCGATAACCAGTATGAAAGCAATTGTCTGCATATATCCTATTCCAAGGGGTATAAGTATTAGATATTGAACCATCCAGCATATTACCGATGCGAGTCCCATAACGAAAGTAACTGCCAGGCTCATGCCTATTGCTGTTTCCACTTTCTTTGATACTCCCAAGAACGGGCAGATGCCCAAGAACCTGGAGAGGACAAAGTTATTGATAAATATAGCACTAATTATAATTAATCCCAGTTTCATATATATCCTCCTCCTTAGCTCTTTTTCAGGCTCATGATCTTGTTAAATGCCGCTATCGAAAGTCCAAATACCAGGAAGCCTCCCGGAGGCAGTATCATTATCAATGCAGGCTCAAAACCTGCGCCAAAGAGCTGCATTCCGAAGAAGGTTCCTGCTCCGAGTATTTCTCTTACTGAGCTTATTATTGTAAGAGCAGCTGTGAATCCAAGTCCCATGCCTATACCATCCATTACTGAATTCAAAGCCGGGTTCTTTGCCGCAAAGGCTTCTGCTCTTGCAAGAATTATGCAGTTAACAACTATAAGGGGTATGAATATACCGAGCTGCTTATCCAGCTCCGGTGAAAACGCCTGAATAAGCATCTGAACAACCGTTACGAAGGTTGCGATTACAACAACGTATATCGGTATTCTTACTTCATTGGGTACAATTTTCTTAATAAGTGATATGATAAGGTTTGAGCCTATAAGAACCGCTGCTGCTGCAACTCCCATACCTATACCGTTGAATACTGCCGTAGTAACAGCCAGTGTGGGACAGGTTCCAAGCACCAACCTGAATGTAGGATTCTCTTTAAAGAGTCCGTTGCTAAAGTCCTTCCAAAGATTCATTCTTTTCACCTCCAAAATATTATTTGCCAGACAATTCCTTTGCTGCTTCAAGGGCTTGGTTTACTCCATCTGTGACTGCCCTTGATGTTATTGTTGCACCTGATAATGCAGCAATTTCATTATCCTTTGGAGTTCCGCTCTTTATAACGTTTACAGGGCTTGCCCATGTCTTTCCGCTAAACTGCTCCTGGAATTTAGGTGTAGCAGCATTCTTTCCAAGTCCAGGTGTTTCATTGTTGTTTCCAACCTTTATTCCCTGAACTGTACCATCAACAGAGATTCCAACCACTATTTCAACCGCTCCGGCATATCCCTTGGGAGCTACCTTAACAGCATAACCGACAATGTCAGACCCTGCCTTTGCAGTGTGGATCTCAGTAACAAAGTTGTATTTTTCATTTGATTTGATAGAAGAGAAAGCACCTTCATCCAGCTTCTCAAAGGCATCTGCATCGGGAAGCACTGTCTTTCTAGCTTCATCGTTTGCTTTAACAAGCTGTTCCTGTATTTTATCATAGGTTATTTCATTTGTATAACCCAATAATGCAGCGGCGATCGCGCATACAATCAGCAGTACTCCTGCCAATCTAATATAATCACGCACTTTTCTTCACCTCCCCGAATTTCCTTGGCATCGTATATTTATCAATAAGAGGAGTAGCCAGGTTCATAAGAAGTATTGAGTATGAAACACCTTCCGGATATCCGCCGTAGAACCTGATGACCGAGGTCAACAGACCGCAGCCTGCTGCAAATATTATCTGTCCCTTTACAGACATTGGAGATGTTGAATAGTCAGTAGCCATAAATATAGCTCCAAGGAACAAGCCTCCTGCGAAAACGTGATATATCATTCCCGCTGGATCAAACCCACCAAAAAGGAAGGAAAGTACTGCAACAGTTCCGATATACACCGCAGGTATCCTATAACTGATCACGCCTCTGTACAACAGATATGCAAAGCCTATCAGGAGTGCCAGAGCAGAGGTCTCACCTATACAGCCTCCTACATTACCGATAAAAAGATCCAATACATTCGGCAATGCTTGTCCTGCAGCTTCAACACCGCCCTTTGCCAATGCGAGAGGCGTTGCAGTAGAAACTGCGTCAGCACCGGGTGTTACCCAGCTTGTCATTCTTACAGGCCATGATGCCAGAAGCATTGCTCTTGCAGCCAAGGCCGGATTGATAAAGTTAAAACCCAGACCACCGAAGCACTGTTTTGCAATAGCTATGGCAAATATTGAACCAATTGCAACTATCCAAAGAGGAAGGGTTACAGGTACGTTGAAAGCAAGGAGCATTCCTGTAACCACTGCGCTGAGATCATTGATCGTTACCGGCTTGCCAAGGACCCTTTGCATGACCGCTTCTGTAGCTACTGCAAATGCAACAGCAGTCACAGTAAGTGTCAGTGCACCAAAACCGAAATAAAATATACCGGCAAAAAGCGCGGGCATAAGTGCAATTATCACATCCAGCATTATCCTCTGGGTAGTTTCCCCAGACCTGATATGTGGTGATGATGAAACTAAAAATCTAGTATTTTCCAATTCTATTCCTCCCATCACTTGGACTGGGCTTTTTTACGCCTAGCCAGAATTTCACGCTTTGAAACTCTAATGGAGTCAACAAGCGGCCTCTTGGCAGGGCAGACAAAAGAGCACGATCCGCATTCTATACAGTCCATGGCATTTAAAGTCTCTGCCTGCTCATGCCTGTTTGCAAGCGAGCATGCGCTGATATTTACAGGCATAAGGTTTATCGGGCAAACCTCTACACACTTTCCACATCTTATACAGTTGGAAGGCTCAGGCAGCCTTGCTTCCTCTTCAGAAAGCACCAATATGCCGGAAGTACCCTTGATAACCGGTATGTCCAGTGAGAACTGGGTGATCCCCATCATCGGACCTCCCGCAATGATCTTTCCGACCTTTCCCTTTAGTCCGCCGCACTGTTCAATTACTTCCTTGAATGATGTCCCTATCTTAACTATAAGGTTCTTAGGGCTGTTTACCCCTTGACCGGTTATAGTGACTATTCGCTCAATTAAAGGCATTCCTGTCCTTATAGCTTGTGCCACTGCTGCAGCTGTACCGACATTGTTTACCACAACTCCCGCATCTGCCGGCAGTCCGCCTGATGGTACCTCTCTTTGTGTACATGCATAAATGAGCTGTTTTTCCGCTCCTTGCGGGTATTTTGTTTTCAGAGCAACGACCTCGATATCATCAATACCTTTAGCGGCTTCATAAACCTTTTCAATTGCATCGGGCTTGTTTGACTCGATTCCGATATAGCCCTTCCTTACTCCCAGAGCCTTCATCAGCGCCTGAAGTCCGAAAACCACGTCCTCCGGATATTCCAGCATCAACCTATGGTCTGAGGTTAGATAAGGTTCACACTCAGCGCCATTTAGTATTACTGTATCAACTTTTTTGTCTGGTGGTGGAGCCAGTTTTACATGAGTTGGAAAGGTAGCTCCTCCCATCCCCACTATACCGGCTTCCTTTATAATGTTCTTTACATCCTCTGCCGTAAGTGCTGAAAGCTCTCCCTTTGAAGCAATTTCAGGCGCAACAGTGTTCTGCATGTCTGATTCAATAACTACGCAGTTCACAGCCATCCCACCGGAATACAACCTTGGCTCTACAGCAATGACCTTCCCTGATACGCTTGAATGCACAGGAGAAGATACAAAGCCCTTAGCCTCCCCTATTTTCTGCCCTACCTTTACCTCATCACCAACCTGGACAACAGGCTCACAAGGAGCACCAATATGCTGCTGCATAGGGATAACAACAACCTTAGGTTCAATTGCCCTTTCTATAGCCAGGCCTTCAGTAGCTTTCTTGCTGTGCGGTGGATGAGTTCCGCCCTTGAACGTCAATGTTCTTATATTCAATTTGCTCACCCCTTAATTTATATAAATTCTGAGATCCTATAAACTCACAATTAGTAACTATTCGACGCGTGTATACAAAATCCTTTTGCATTTCTGCTAATCTAATCGATAATATTTTAACACAAACAGCCTAAATGCTAATATATTCAATAATAATACATATTATTCCACCTAATGTGCTTATATATATACGGCTGCCAAAGAGTATATTCAATTACAATATAGTTCCCCGGCGCTTTAATATATATTATTCATCATTCTGTTCATACTATTAAAGCCAGACAATAATCAGCTTGCAGTTCATATTCAATAGCTGAGAAAAACACTCAAAGAGGTGAATCTATGATAATTATTTATAACTGCTATGGAGGAACGCATTCCTCCATACTCGCTTCAGCAATACATCTGAAAAAGCTTCCTATGGATCGAATACCGAGCCGTGAGGAAATACTTGCTCTGGATTACTTCAATAAGCTTAGATATAAGGATATGGGACGCCTGATATTTCAAGGTACGGATCCAGAGGGAAACAGAATATATACAATAGGCAGAGGAACCTCAAGAGCCTTGGTGCCGGCTATGATAAACCTTGTATTAACTCTTGGCAGGGATAAATGGATCCTGGAAAAATTTCTATTCATTAATTGCTCCCCAACGGTACATCCATTGATGACAGTAGGTGGCTTTTTTTCCAGAGGACTTCATATTGACCCGATAGGTGTACCTCTGCTTGTCAAAGGTGCTCGTCTGACATATTATAATATAACAAAGCTGGTGGAAAAAACAATGGAAATATGTCATAGCATTGACAGCAATTGTATGGTAATAAATATGGATGAAAAAGGCCGGCTCAGTAAATTCACTGAACCGGCCTGATAAACCACTTTTTATTTTTTAGTGATCGCTTTGAAAGGACATTTCTGCATACATACTCCGCATTTGATACACTTGCTGGAGTCGATATGGTATACGCTCTTCGGCTGTCCTGAAATACAGGAGGATGGGCAGTTCTTTGCACATATTCCGCAGCCTTTGCACTTGTCTTCAATTATTGTGTAGTTGAGCAGCGACTTACATACTCCTGCAGGACATCTCTTTTCCTTTATATGAGCCTCATACTCATCTCTGAAATACCTGATTGTTGAAAGTACAGGGTTTGGAGCTGTCTGACCCAATCCGCAGAGAGCAGAATTCTTGATATTCTTTGCAAGCTTTTCAAGCTTTTCTATGTCTCCGTCTTCGCCCTTGCCCTCAGTTATTCTTTCAAGGATCTCAAGCATTCTCTTTGTGCCCTCGCGGCATGGAGTACATTTTCCGCAGGACTCATCAACTGTGAAATCAAGGAAGAATCTTGCTATATCAACCATACAGTTGTCTTCGTCCATTACTATAAGTCCGCCGGAACCCATCATCGATCCCAGGGCTATAAGATTATCATAATCTATCGGAACGTCTATTTCGCTTGCAGGTATACAGCCGCCAGAAGGTCCGCCTGTCTGTGCCGCCTTGTATTTCTTTCCGTTAGGGCAGCCTCCGCCTATCTCATAAATAACCTCTCTCATTGTTGTTCCCATGGGGATCTCAACAAGACCTGTATTATTTATCTTTCCACCCAGGGCAAATACCTTTGTACCCTTGGATTTCTCTGTTCCCATGCTAGCAAACCATTCCGGCCCGTTATTGAATATTGGAGCTATGTTTGCATAGGTTTCAACGTTATTGAGTATCGTTGGTTTTCCAAACAAGCCTTTGATAGCCGGGAACGGAGGCCTTGGCCTCGGCATTCCTCTCTGTCCCTCTATTGAAGCAATAAGAGCTGTTTCCTCGCCGCAAACGAAGGCACCTGCTCCAAGTCTTACTTCAAGGTCAAACTTGAAGCCTGTTCCCATTATATTATCACCGAGCAGTCCATAGTTTCTTGCCTGGCTTATAGCTATGGCAAGACGCTTTACAGCTATCGGGTACTCAGCTCTGCAGTATATATATCCCTTATCTGCACCAATTGCAAAACCTGCAATTGTCATTGCCTCAATTACTGAATGAGGATCTCCTTCAAGTACGCTTCTGTCCATGAACGCACCCGGATCTCCTTCATCTGCATTACACAGAACATACTTCTGTGTGCCTTGGGATTTTGAAGCGAATTCCCATTTCAAACCTGTTGGGAAACCGCCGCCCCCTCTTCCTCTGAGTCCGGATTTCTTAACAGTATCTATTACTTCTGCAGGTGTCATTGATGTAAGTACCTTTTCCAGTGCCTTATAGCCGTCAAAAGCTATATACTCATCAATATTCTCAGGATTGATAACACCGCAATTCCTCAGTGCGACCCTTACCTGCTTCTTGTAGAAATCAACATCTTCTATTGCCTTTATATTGTTTTCATCAATGGACTCAGCATAAAGCAGCCTCTTTACAACTCTACCCTTTACAAGATGTTCCTTAACGATCTCTTCTACATCCTCAGGCTTAACCATGCTGTAGAAAGAAGCCTCCGGATATATTATCACTACTGGTCCCAGTGCACAAAGCCCGAAGCAGCCGGTTCTTTCCACAACTACTTCCTTTTCAAGGCCATGCTTTTTTATTTCATCTTCAAAGTTCTTTGCAATCAGCTCCGAATTTGAAGAAGTACATCCGGTACCTCTGCAAATCATGACATGGGAACGATACATCTCCATTAATACTATACCTCCTATAAGCTCCGCCTCAAGGCCCTTTCATTCAAGCCCATCGCTAAGGAGCATTTTCTTTGATGTTATCAGATTGCTATCCGCAGAAGCTCATCCTTACTTGTCTGCGGAGCCTATTGTATACTCATCAACAACTTTACCCTGCATAATGTGTTCGTTTACGATTCTGATGGCCTTTGCTGCTGTGACCTTGATGTACGTTACCTTTTCCTCGCCGGGCTTGTAAACCTCTACTATCGGCTCCAGCCTGCACATTCCTATACAGCCTGTCTGTGCGACTACAACATCCGCAAGATCGTGCTTCTTGACCTCATCCATTATTGAGAGAAGTACCGGTCTTGCTCCTGCAGCTATACCACAGGTTGCCATACCAACTACCACTCTGGTTCCGGATCTATCTTTTCTGACATTGATCGTATCCAGGGTCTTCTTTCTGATTTCTGCCAACTCTTGAATTGTTTTCATCCTATACACCTCCGCGTAAATTCTCCAAACCTTCATTGATAAAGTCCTTAATCCACATCAAAACGTCGGGCTCATCCAAAGAGACTTCATTTCCCAACGCCTTTCTTATCTCTCTTGTATCCATGCAAAATTCCTCGTTATCAATTACATGTCTATATACAAAATCAATAATCCTATCTTGACTGGAGCCTGCAAGAACCAAGCTTACCATCGTTTCAGCCATATTACCAATTGGCGCCCTGTCAATGTGACTTCGTTTAAACGTAGCTGTCAGCTTTGTCCCTACATTTTTCTCCGATTCTATCACAAGGTCACCCTCACACCTTCTGCAGGCAGCCTGCATAAGTGGTATACCCAGGCCTACCTTCCTGCTGGTTCTTGTAGTTACAAAGGGGTCCATGACCTTCTGAAGGAATTCCTTATCCATTCCTCTTCCGTCGTCCTCTATGCTAAGTGTCAGCCTGTCTGCTTCAGTCTCTTCAATAATACTTACATTTACAAGGCTTGCTCCAGCAGAAACCGAGTTTTCCGACAGATCCAGAACATGCAGTGATATATCCTTCATGTTATTAGAACTTCTTCAGTATGTCCGGGATATCATCAGGTACCAATTTTCCAAATACTTCATCGTTGATCATCATTACAGGAGCGAGTCCACAGCAGCCAAGGCATCTTGTAGCTTCAAGGGTGAATTTTCCGTCAGGTGTAGTTTTTCCTGCCTCAACCTTCAACTCTTCCTTAAGCCTGTCAAGCACACCCTGTGCGTTCTTGACATAGCATGCAGTACCAAGGCATACGCTTATTGTGTATTGTCCTCTTGGAGTCAAGGTGAACCTTGAATAGAAGGTAGCAACACCATATATTTCTGCCAATGGGATGTTTAAAAACTCTGAGATCCTTTTCTGTGCTTCTTCAGGAATATACCCAAACAGTTCCTGAGTTTCGTGAAGAACCGGCATAAGTCCGCCCTGGACATCCTTATGTTCCATAAGGATATGCTCCAATTTCTCCATCTTTTCTTTCATAGCAACGTCAGACATTAAAGGGTTCCCTCCTTAAAAATATTAATATTGGTGCAATCGCTTATATATTGATATAAAATTATCAATTATGTCCTATCATATTGTAACACACATTAGATATTTTTTTAACAATTTTTTTTATTTTTTTTCCCCTGTTTGAATATTTATATAAAAACATGGGGAAAATTAATTGTTTAGGCCTTCATAAAAACGTGTCATTCCCTGCAATCCAGCTTTTCAAAAAGCCTGCTTACACTAAGGCAGTCCAATTCAATAAAAAACTCCCTTTCACTTATATCCTGAAGATAATGCGCATCAGAAGATACTATGTATTGAAATTTGTTTAGCATGGGATATTTCTTCAAAACTGCCTCAGGGGCACTTTTTTTAGATATTTCCACCGTTTTTACCATTAGATTTGGCGGAATGAAGCCCAGATTTGCAATTATGCTGAAGCCTGGCCTGTCCACATGAGCAGGGATACAGATCCCACCCAGCCCTCTTACAAGCACAAATATATCATTTACTGAAAGTACTGTGGAGGACAGGAGCATCCTGTCCTCCTTACGAATAATTTCATCTTTTGAGTTGAAGATCAGTTGTCTTCCAAAGACATCCTCATTATTTCTAATATCAGGCAATGAATTATACACAATCTCAGCAAATTTCATAGCGCTCTCAAGTCTTTTGAAAAGACAGACTATATGGACCTCCTCCTTGGACTGTACCTCCATACCTGGGATGACCATCAAACCGTTCTCCTTGGCAAGCTCCATTACAGCAGGAAGATTTGCACAGGAATTATGATCGGTAACGGCAATAATATCAAGTTCTTTAAGAAGAGACATATTTACAATATTTCCCGGAGTCATGTCCTCGTCACCGCAGGGTGACAGCGCGGAGTGTATGTGAAAATCCACCGCAAATTCCATATTACTCAATTCCCATCTTGCAGAGCTCTTTTGCTATGCCATATGCACTCAGGCCGGATTGGAAAACAGGTATCCCTTCCTCTTCCGCCTTCGCTAAGGTATCTCCCTCAACCTCTATTCCTTCAGGAACGATAATGCAGCCTAACTCAAGCAATACAGCAACAGCAATGATATTGGAATGTGTCTGTACTGTTATCCATGCATCTCCTTTTTTCCCGTGGGACATTACCCAACTGAGCAGATCGCATATATATGCGCCTGTCAATTCCTTATCTACTCCGGCACTTCCGGCCAGAAGCTTCAAACCCATTTTCTCGCATGCTTCCAATACTCTCATGTTAGTCCTCCTCTATACTTCAGTCTTGCCTTTATTCTTAAAGCTTTCCATTGTCTTGACTATACATATGGATTTCTGACTCTTGCCCCTTACAATGTCCTCGGCAAAAGCCCTGCAGGTAGGCGCTCCGCAAACACCACAGTCAATACCCGGCAGATATTTCATCATTTCCTTAATCATCTCCATTTTCTGCATGGATTTTGATATATCGTCATCAAGGCGCATTATAGCTTTTGGTTCTATCGGCTCTGTAAGCCTTATGAAGCCTCTTTCATACATTTCTATCTGAGCCTTGATCTCCTCTTCGGAGCTGGCAGATTCCGGCAGCTCCTTCGCCAGGGTTTTCATACGGCTTCGGGAAATGAAAGGATTCTCAATGGTCAGCGGTCCGCCTACACAGCCCCCTATACAAGCCATCCCTTCGAAGAATTCCAGCCCATCAAGCTTATCCATTTCAATTTCTTCCAGGACCTTAATGACCTCCTGGATACCGTCAACTGCCAGATAGTTCTCGATACCAAGGCTTTCTCCCTGTCCCCCTGTCAGTGGCCATAACAGAGACTCCCTTGTGCTTCTGGTAATGATCTCATTATTTCCGCTGCCTATATTCCTCAATATCTCACCATAAACAGCCTTCATGGAAAGGACACCGTCAACAAAGGATTTTTCAATTCCCAGAGGGTTAGTCACGCTGGTCATTCTGGCTGTACATGGAGAAATAAATATTACTCCTATTTCCTCCTCTTTCAATCCAGTCTTCCTGATTGCTTCAGTCTTGGCAAGACGAGCTGCTATCTCTATCGGAGTTTCAATATCTGCAACATTTTCCAACAGTTCCGGAAACCTGATCTGAATCAGCCTAAGTGTTGCCGGACAGGTTGAGTTAATGATCGGCCTCTTTATTGAAGGATTATTCAGGATCTTGCTTTTTATAACGTTGGTAATGATTTCTGTCCCCATTGACGCTTCATAGATTTCATCAAAACCAACCCTTTTTATTGCTGACAGCATCTCATTTATGCCGACCTTACCAGGAAACTGACCATATAAGACGAGAGATGGTATGGCAATAGTATATTTGAAATCCTTGAGTATGTCGAGAGTATCAGTGATTGCATTCTTGGCATGATTGGGACATATTCTTATACATTCTCCGCAGTCAATACACTTTTCTCCTATTATCCTTGCTTTTCCTTCCCTAAGCCTTATGGCCTCAGTGGGACATATCTTCAAGCAGCTTGTGCAGCCTACGCAGTTATTATCATTAAGAACAACAGAGTGGAACTGTTTCTCCTTCATATCAATCACCTGCCTTTAAATCTACTTCCATTACTATTTCCGTTCCTTTTCCCACTGTTGACTTCATATTAAATCTATCAGAACATTTTTTCATATTAGGCAGGCCCATACCGGCTCCGAAACCCATTTCCCTCACTTTATCCGTTGCGGTAGAATAACCTTCCTGCATTGCAAGCTCCATATCAGCTATACCAGGGCCTCTGTCACAGGCTACGACCTTAACATAACCGGGTGTTACCGCAAGTATAATCTGACCACCAAGGGAATGGATCACGATATTCATCTCCGCTTCGTAGGTGGCTATGGAAATCTTCCTTATTACCCCAGAGTCTATACCTAGCTGCCGCAATATCTTCTTAATATTGCTGGATGCTTCGCCGGCTCTGACAAAGTCATCCTTTTCCACCTCATATACATACTTTATATCATCCATTTATAAAGTCCTCCATTTATCTGATCCGTATCAGCAGTTTATACTTACACCTTCAAGTCCATTACTATAGAGCTTTCCTGATGCGGTATACATGGTGTCCCTTGTCAACAGCAGCACTATACCATTTTCGACAGCCAACTCCACTATTTCAGTTTCAGGCTTCTTACCCCTGACAAATACTATGGCGCTAAGGTCTGCCATCTCTGCCGTCCTTACCACCTGCTGATTGGTCAAGCCGGTCAGCAATAATGTCTTTCCTTTTACAAATGCAAGCACATCGCTCATCAGATCAGAGCCGAAGGCATAGGAAATTTCATTTTCCATGAGGTGGTCCCCGCAAAGCACCTCAGCATCCAAGATTTTCTTAACCTCAATTATTTTCATATACAGACCTCCTAACTATTTGCTTCTTTATTGCATTTCGATCTATATCAATATATAAGCTCCCCTATCATAGCCCTTCTGAATATCTCCTGTACGATTCTATCTGATTCAGAAGGCCACCTTGCACCTTATAGTAATTTTTGCTGTCATTGAGCCTGTTCCCGAGTACCTCCTCCAGCATGACCACAAATCTGTCCCGTAATGCTTCCTGATGCTTTGATACGGATACTTTTTCAGCATAACCAAGATATCTTTCCAGCTTGACCTCATAGCCTTCAATTTCTTCTACCAGCTGCGGATTGTCTTCCTTCGGCTTTTCTGCTATTCTTGCGCTAAGTGCTGATTTCGCTTCAGCCATCCCCCAGATCAGCTTGTCCGTAGCCTGAACCAACTGTATGAATGCGTTATCCTTTTCATCATATCTTAGTGCAAAACCTGGAAGCCTGGTATCAGTCACGCTGCCTTCAGCTTTTTTGGCTATAATATTCTGTATTAATATGGCCTTATCTTTTTTAGTATAAATACCATATACAACCTTATATCCATCTTCCTTTAAAATAAATCCATTAAGCTTCTTGGATTTGATGCCCTCCAAAAATTCCTCAGCCTCCGCTAAGGTCGTAGCATTTTTCAGCTCCAGCCTATACAGGCTTCTCTCTTCAATTTGGGTGTTGTATTTGAAAATCACATTGCTGTCCGCCTGGTCTGCATCTGCCTGTGCATCTACTGACCCGTTTCCATCATATATACTCATGAAAAAATACGAACCGGCAACTGCGAGTAATGGTACAACAAAAAGAAACAGAACAAGTATTTTTTTCCGGAACGTATTTCTTCTCATGCTTTTTTCGTATCTGGTCATTCTCAACACAACCACCTCCTGATAATTATACAACACTAATTTATTAAAAAGAATAGAAATTTGCCCTTGAGGAGAAGATATATTGACGATTACGGCATAGTAGCAGAAAATTGCGATACAAAGGTTGCGTGTTACGCGTTTCGAGTTGCGCGTGGAACGGCTCGGGCTGGGCTTCGAAGTCTTGCTTGGATTCGCGTAACACGAAACGGGACCCCATGGAAGCGGCCCCATGCTTGCATCGCGTAACGGAAGAATGCGACTGAGTTGCATTCTTCATATTTATTGAAAAATGTCTCATTCTATAATAAAATATAGAAAAGATGACTTAACTCTAGGAGATGATGAATATGCCATCCAAGATACTTTCTGGAATACTTCAAGAAAAGCTTTCTGAGATCCAAAGTCAGCTTCCATCCTTTGTTAAGCTTGTTAGAGATACACCCTCAACAGGGTTTGATACATTGCTTGAGGATGAGCTTGTCAAGGCTGCGGGAGATAAAGCAGGCACAGCCGGTGATTATGCCCAGTTAATTGATGCGGCTTCAAAAAAATACAATATAAGCAGCAATATAATAAAAGCTGTGATTAAAGCAGAATCAGGCTTTAACACCACAGCAGTATCGAAGACCGGCGCAATGGGCCTGATGCAGCTTATGCCCGGAACTGCTACCGCCCTTGGAGTGAAAGATGCTTTTGATCCACGCGAAAATATAGATGGCGGGGTCAGATATCTTAAGAATATGCTTTCTGAATTTGGAGGCAATCTGGAGTTGGCGCTTGCAGCATATAATGCAGGACCTAACAGCGTTAAAAAATATGGCGGTATCCCCCCATATGAGGAAACGCAGAATTATGTCAGGGGAATAATGTCAAACCTGAAAAATAAGGTATAGCCTTAGCTCAATGGTATGTTCCGCCTATCATGTCTTATTCAATTTCTCTTTTCATAATAATGAAATCAGCCGCCAGGTTTTTTAACTGTATATACTGTTCAATCGTTCTGAAGTAGCTGAACTGAAGCTTCTGCCAGAACAGCCTTCCTATATCATTTCCACCTATTATACCTATAAAGAACCGCTTTACATCATAGCTCTTGTTAAGCATATCTATAATTGCCTGCACAGATCTTGTGCCGATCCCTATTCTCTGATGCCTGTTGTCTATCAGCAGTGAGGATATCCATGCCTCATCACTGTTTTCATAATCTATCCTTCCCTTTATTACACCGAGCAACTTCTGTCCTGAGGCTTTTTCAAGAAAGATACCGGTAAAGAATTCATGGCTGTTTACCAGCACCTCCAAATACTTTTCATTTATATCCTCCAGTGACATCCTTCTGTCTATTCCTGTAGCATATATATTGGTCTCATTCTGGTTGTACAGATCCAATACATCCTGCAGATCTTCCTTGGTAATATCCCTGAAAATCAAATCATCAAATTTTTGTTTTAAAGTAAGCATTTTTCTCACCTGTATTCGGCACATAAAATCTTATGCACCCCATAATATTGTGTGCTATACAAAATCTGTTTAAGCTCCGCTGAAACAGATTTATGCTACCTTGATTTTTATTTGCGACGAACAAATCTACATTAGTGTCCATTCGTCGCAATTTATAATGTGTTTATCCGCCGCAAATCATATAAATATATATTCTACATTTCAGAGTAAAATCCTCCTTGTAATGCCAAGCTAACATTGAAATTGCCCATGCCAACCCATTTCGGCAATCATGATATAATTTAACCGTTAATGTACCCATGCAAACATCTTTACATTATTTGTATTTAATATATAATTATAATATAAATACTATTTACTATTTAATGGCAAAGCTACACAATTCAACCTAATGATGGGCCGTTGCATCCTTGTTCAATTATGATAAAAGCAGGTGGAAAAATGAGCGAAGTAAGGTTACTTAGAACTGCAAGCTGCGAGCCGGGTATGATTTTAGCCTCAGACATAGTGAATGATTATGGTGCTGTAATTTTATATCAAAATTCCAGGCTTGATGAATATTCAATTAATAAATTGAACAACCTTGGTCTGAATTTTGTTAAGGTATACAAGGATTATGAAATCAAGGAAAAAAAGAAGTTTGTCATGGAAGCTCAGTATAATAACAATCTGGAATATTTTAAGAATATCATCCTTGATCTGAGTCAGGGAAAAGTCCTTGATATGAACCTTATTACAGAAGTTTCCAACAATCTAAGTAACAATTTCGACTCAATCAATGACCTTGTTTATTGCCTCAGCAAGGTCAGATCTGCTAATGAATACACTTATGCCCACAGCCTTAATGTATCCCTCCTGTGCTCACTGCTGGGTTCATGGCTGAACCTGGGACACCATCATATAGAACAGTTGTCCTATTGCGGAATATTGCATGACATTGGGAAATCCAAGACCCCTACAGAAATACTGGACAAGCCGGCACATCTCAATGAAATGGAATTCGCTGAAATAAAAAAACATCCTGTTGCCGGTTATAAGCTCCTGGAAAACAATACACAGGTAAGCAGGGATGTCGCCAGTGCAGTCTTAATGCATCACGAGAGGGAGGATGGCTCAGGCTATCCCTTTGGCTTAAAGTCAAACCAGATCCATTATTATGCCAAGATCCTGGCTGTAGTGGATGTATTTGATGCTATGACCTCCAACAGGGTATACAAAAAACGCCAACCGCCCTTCGACGTTCTTGAAATGTACGAAAGCGAGTATCTGACGAAGTGCGATGCAGGCATAATGCTTACTTTCCTCAACCATATATCCAGCTATTATGTCGGATCAAAGGTCAAGCTTAATGATGGCAGCACAGGAGAGATCGTATATATAAACTCAAACAGAATATCCCGCCCGCTTATTAAAACAAGCAGCTCCATCATTGATCTAAGTACCTCGCACAGACTGAAAATTATAGAAATGCTATAGCGACCCAGACTAATTTGAAATTCAGCCTTTCATCGCTTCTGACGGTGGAAGGCTTTGCTATTTAAGTATGAAGAATGTTAATTTATGAAAATTTTCTCTGTAATACTATTTTATAGATGCAAATTATAAAATATCTGATATAATAAAAGTAACGTGGACACTTTTTTAACATGCGGGATACTTACAGTCCCAGCTATTTATTTAATGCTGCATCATATTTGTCTGCGATGAGGGGAATATTTATAGCATCGTTTAGAATGAAATATGTAAACAGCATTGAATTAATTTTAATATCAAATATTTAAGGAGGTATTATTATGCCATTGGTAACAACCAGGGAAATGTTCAAGAAAGCCTACGAAGGCAATTACGCAGTCGGTGCGTTCAACGTCAACAACATGGAGATCATACAGGGTATTGTTGATGCCGCCAAAGAAGAGAGTTCACCTCTCATACTCCAGGTTTCAGCAGGTGCAAGAAAATATGCAAAGCATGTTTACCTTATAAAGCTCGTTGAAGCTGCTGTAGAAGACAGCGGATTGCCAATCGCTCTGCACCTGGATCACGGCGAAGACTTTGAAATATGCAAGGCTTGTATAGACGGAGGCTTTACATCAGTTATGATAGACGGCTCCAAACATCCCTTTGAAGAAAACATTGCGCTTACAAAGAAGGTAGTGGAATATGCCCACGAAAGAGGTGTAGTTGTCGAAGCCGAACTTGGTAAGCTTGCAGGTGTTGAGGACGCTGTTAAGGTTGCCGCAAAGGATGCTACATATACTGACCCCGATCAGGCAGTAGAATTTGTACAGAGGACAGGAGTTGACTCCCTCGCAATAGCTATTGGCACCAGCCACGGCGCTTACAAGTTCAAGGGCGAGCCTTCATTGGACTTTGAAAGGCTTGAGAAAATCACAAATCTGCTTCCGAACTTCCCTCTGGTACTTCACGGGGCTTCCACAGTGCTTCCTGAGTTTGTTGAGCTATGCAACAAGTATGGCGGAAATGTAGCCGGAGCACAGGGAGTACCTGAAGATATGCTCAGAAAAGCAGCATCAATGGCAGTATGCAAGA
>CAZNMO010000049.1:0-13800 GCA_964574195.1 uncultured Clostridiaceae bacterium
AAAAAGGGTGACATAGTATTTGATACCGACGAGTTCCCAAGAGAAGGAGTTACTGCAGAAGCTCTTGGAAAGCTCAGACCGGCTTTCAAGAAGGATGGAACCGTTACAGCCGGCAATGCTTCCGGTATAAACGACGGAGCAGCGGCATTGGTAGTTATGGGTGCAGATAAGGCTAAAGAACTTGGCTTGACACCTCTTGCAAAGATAGTGGGCTACGGCTCAGCAGGTGTGGATCCAAGCATAATGGGCATAGGCCCGGTTCCTGCTGTTAAGAAGGCTATGGAAAGGGCAAAGCTCAAGGTAGAGGATATGGATCTTATAGAGGCTAATGAAGCCTTTGCTGCTCAAGCTATTGCTGTTGCAAAGGAACTCAACTTTGATATGAGCAAGGTAAATGTAAACGGCGGAGCCATTGCCCTGGGTCATCCGGTTGGAGCTTCAGGTGCCAGGATACTTATCACTCTCCTTTATGAAATGAAGAGGAGAAATGCAAAGCACGGCCTCGCTACATTGTGTATCGGCGGCGGTATGGGAACTGCACTTATTGTGGAAATGTAAGAAGGAGGAGCTAAAGTGAAATTAAAGGATAGAGTAGCAATAGTTACCGGTTCTACAAAGGGAATCGGACTTGAAACCGCAAAAACCTTTGCCAGGGAAGGTGCGAAGGTAGTTATATGCGGTACACGTGAGAATGCTATAAATGAAGTAGTTGCAGAGATCAAAGCAACAGGTGCTGAAGCAATGGGCTTCAAAGTAGACGTAAGCAGCAGGGCTTCAGTGGATGAAATGGTCGCTGCAGTCAAGCAGGCATGGGGAAGGATAGACATACTGGTAAACAACGCAGGTATAACTGCGGATGCAATGCTTAAAAAAATGACAGAAGACCAGTTCGACAGGGTAATAAACACCAATATGAAGGGCGTTTTCAACTGCGCTCAGGCAGTTCTTGACACAATGACAGAGCAGGGTAAGGGTGTAATACTCAATGCTACTTCTGTTGTCGGCTTGTATGGAAATGTAGGGCAGACCAATTATGCCGCAGCAAAATGGGGTGTGATCGGAATGACAAAGACCTGGGCAAAGGAGCTTGGAAGAAAAGGCATCAGGGTAAATGCAGTGGCACCTGGCTTTATAAAGACTCCAATGACCGACGCGGTACCTGAGAAGGTGCTTGAAATGATGAAGGAAAAGGCTCCGCTGCAGAGGCTGGGGGAACCGGAAGACATAGCAAATGCTTACCTGTTCCTGGCATCTGATGATGCAAGCTTCATAACCGGAACAGTTCTTTCAGTAGATGGTGGATTGGTAATAGGCTAATATAAATATAAACAGGGGCGATCAATGATCGCCCCTGTTATATTTATTAGGCTATTTCTTTACCGGCATTATTTCAATAGCATTAGTTGTGTTAGCGGCTGCAGGATTCTTTTCCACCTGCAGCAAAGCTATAAGCACGCCTGCTGTCTCTCCTCTTGTCATCTCAAGTGCCGGGCTGAAGCTGCCGCCAGTTATATCAACAAGCTTCAAGGTAGCCGCTATCGCAGCGTAGCCCCTTTCTCCTACTGCAATGGAGTTTGAGTCCTTGAAGTCAATAGTGAATATACCGTCAAGCTCAGCAACAAATCCTGCACCAAGAGCCTTTACCAGCATTTTTGCAGCTTCCATACGTGTGACCGGTGCCTCGGGTTTCTTGTCTGCTCTTGCGAGTATGCCCTGCTGTATGGCATTTTCATAGTAATTGTCATATTCACTTCCGTCGGAAGCGTAAGGTATCGGATAGTAGGATGGCTGTACTGACTTCATCAGCAGCTTTACAAAATCCTTCTGGAGTACCTTTGAATCAGGATTGAATTTGTTTTCTGCCGAGTCAAGGATACCCAGCTCGACAAGCAGCTTTATATCCTTTTCAAACTTATGCCCGCTTATGTCAGTAAAGGCTACTTTTCCGGATTCCTGGATGGGCTTGCCGGTGAAGTCCACAAATTGGCCTGTTTTGGCATCCATCATACCGTTCAGATCATCCAGCATGTATATCAGTCTAATTACAGTACTTTCATTGTATTGGTCATAATTGTACATCCTTGCATACTTAAGCTGAAGCTCATGCTTTGCATAAAGCTTGGAATATGCGTCCTGAAGGCTCATTGTCCCAGCAGCTTCAGGGAACTTGAGATTCTGCCAGTTCATATAGAAGCTTGTGATCTTGCCTGTATATGCGCTTACTGTGACGTTGATATTATTGAAGGGCGCCGAGATCCCGTTTTCCTTCCTGATATAGTTGAAGCTGTAGCTGCTTGGGTTCTTTGAACTCATATATGGTTCAAAGTACTGTTCTCTGTATTCTGAGGCTTTGAACTTTTCCGGCTGTATGCTTTTGAGGAACTTCTCAGCAACTTCCCTGCTCTGTTCCTTATTGAACTTGGAAGCTGTGTTTAGCTTATATTCGTTTTCGCTGCTGCTTATGCTGAAGTTCTTGACTTCGCCTGTAACTGCATCTACTGCGCCATATAAATAACTATAGGTATTCTTTTCCTTGTCATTATAACTCCAGCTGAAGCTCCAGGTTGCATTCTCATTGTTGACACCGGCATATAGGCTGGAATTATCCATCTTGTATTTGCTGTCCACTGTAAGGTGCTTCTTGAGGGCTTCCATTGCCTTTTCCTTGCTAATATACTTGCTGGAATCGTCAATTACCTTCTGCTCCTGTGGTGTGGGCACATAACCGCCCATATCGCCGCCTCCTGCGGCATA
This sequence comes from uncultured Clostridiaceae bacterium, assembly GCA_964574195.1. GTDB lineage: Bacteria > Bacillota > Clostridia > Lutisporales > Lutisporaceae > BRH-c25. The sequence goes on from CAZNMO010000049.1 coordinate 2,755, forward strand.
TTTCTCCTGATCGGCGTATACTGCTCCATAATAGGGTTGGGTTATCGGCTGTCCGGTAAGGGCATCAATATGAATATTGGTATTCTTTTGAGTATACACCAGCATCAGCTTTGGTTCCCCTGATGTAGTGGGATATATAAGCTGGTATGCAAGCTCAATGCCTAGTTTCTCTTCATACAGCTTCTTTGCAGCCTCAGGACTGATTGCTTTTTTTGCGTCCGGTACTGGTATCACTGTATCCCAGTCAAGGTTGAAGTACCTTACCTTGAGAGTATCCTTTTCCAGCTGTACCTGGATGCCGTTATCCTGGAAGTCGATCCCGTCTATCTTCCTCATGTAAAAGAAATTGTAGGTATCATTATTGTAAATCATACGATACCGGCTGTTCTGGTTTTCATTCATGAGCTCGGTACTCTTCAGCTTGTCGGGATGGAGCTTCTTGACCAGCTCTTCGGCTACCTTCTGAGCCTCTTCCCTGGTATGCTTCGGTATTTTGCTGGTTTGGGATGGAGTGCTTTCCCACTGGCTCATGTTGACTATTTCTCCGGTTGCAGCATCTACAGTGACGCTGATTCCTGAACCACCGGCAACTGAGGAGTTCCAGTTAAGATACCACAGCCTCCTGCCGTATTTTGTTTCCGAATAGCTGCTGGTGAAGTCGTGTTTGGCTGCATCGAAACCAAAGGCGGTTTTGGCAATTTCTATTGCCTCCTTAAGCTCTACCTTGTTGTTCTCTGCTGCGGAAACAGGGCCTGTAAAGAATATGCCGCAGAGTACAACAGTAAGGGTTATGATCGAGATTATTCGTTTCATTTTTTTCTTCCTTTCATAGCTTAATAAATACTAACTAAATCCTTTGACTGCCATAGATTAATAAAAGTTCCAGATAAAAGGATGTTATACAAGAAAAACATATTGTGTCAAAGGTCATTATTTAAAAAGCGCCATAAGGCGTTTCTTCTATTTGGAGGCCTCCTCAGTCTTGATGGAAGCAGCCACAAGCCTATTGATGTCTTTTAACTCCTCCCTGGTCAGATGTCTCCATTTTCCTGGAGGCAGAGAGCCCAGAACAACATTCATGATCCTTATCCTCTTCAGTTTGACCACTTCATAGCCGAAAACCTCACACATCCTTCTGATCTGGCGGTTCATGCCCTCGGTAAGTATTATCCTGAAGGCGTTTTTGGATATCTGGGAGGTCTTACATTTCTTTGTAACCGTCCCCAATATACGTACTCCCTTGGCCATTGCTTCAATGAAACCCTCGGTTATGGGCTTGTCGACAGTCACTATGTACTCTTTTTCATGGTTGTTGCCTGCTCTAAGTATCTTATTTACGATATCACCGTCGCTGGTAAGAAAGATCAGTCCCTCAGATTCCTTGTCCAGTCTGCCGATGGGGAATATCCTTTTGGGGTAATTGATATAGTCAATGATATTGTCCTTTTCTTTCCTGTCGGTGGTGCATACCAAGCCCACCGGCTTGTTGAAGGCCAGGTAGACAGGAGGGTCTTTGGGTTTCAGAGCTTTTCCGCCCAGCTTTACGATATCTCCGGCTTTTACCTTGCTTCCCATTTCAGCCTTTACTCCGTTTATTGTCACGCGTCCTTGCCGTATCAGCTCGTCGGCTTCCCTGCGGGAGCACAAGCCCTTCTCACTTATGTATTTATTTATGCGGATGTTGCTCTCATCATTTTTTATCATAGCCATCCTCCGATGTTTTCCTATTGGTCATCCTGATCCTTCAGTCTATCCTATTTCAGGATGACAGTATTATATATATATTTTACTTTTATTTAGTAAATTAATCAATTTGTGTATAACTCTGAATAGATAAACTCAAAATGTAAATAATTAGATATATAGGAAAAACAACGCAGGGGTTCATAAAAATCCCTCAGCTTCTGGAGGTGTGCATATGCGGAACAGCCTGAAAGAAAAAGGCAAACTAAAAATCGCCGATGACAGCAAGACCCCTTCAGAGATATATAGTATTATTCTCCGGGGGGTCATCTGTTCGCTGAAAACGATTTTCCTGAACTATTATGTTTCGGAAAATATTGAAGCTCTAATGAAATATATCAATGAAAAAAGGATTTTAAGTGCTGAGGAATATAAGCGGTTGTTGTACGAAGCAAAGGATTTTTATCCGGTAATAATCAGTGCATTGTTCATTGATCCTATTAAGAAGCATACGAGGAACTTCAAAAGCATCAGGCTGGACAGCGGATCCAAGCAGGAGCTTTTCAATGAGATTTTTGGGGAACTGATAAAATTCTTCAGTGACTGGTTGTGTGATGTTGAAGCAGATCCTCTGCTGCTTTACAGATTATCAATATCCTACGGAAAGCCTTTCAACATGGAGCTTGCGATAAAAAAACAGCTTTCCGGTCTTTTTACGCCCATAGAAGATCAAATATTGAAGCTTCAGATGACAGAGATAGTAACTATGTATGCCATCGAGCAGGTTGCAGTGCATTTGGGTCTTGCGGGCCTTGATTATATTGATTACAGCAGGGCAAACGAAAACAAGGAAGCTATTGTATCGATACAATTAAGTGAAAAATGCTGAATTGACATATAAAAGGGCATGTTTTATATTGTTCTGGTCCGGGTCTCCTGTATAATATGTATAGAAGCAATAATTCAATACATATTTACGGGGGAGCGTTGTCAAATGGATACAAGAAATTCCAATATAAGCAACACCAGTATGAAAATCAGGGGGCTTGTCCAGTTAGGTCTGCTTTCAGCCCTTGTCTTTGTAGCAACTATGGCAATACATGTACCTTCCTTTAATGGTGGAGTTATCCACCTGGGAGACAGTATGATCTTCCTAACGGCAGTGATTTTCGGCAGGAAGTATGCCGCAATATCAGGAGCCGTGGGAATGACGATGTTTGACATATTGTCCGGTTATTCCATCTGGGCGCCCTATACCTTCGTAATAAAGGCAGTGATGGGCTTTATAGCAGGAAGCATAGCCTATATGGGCGGTGCAAAGGGCGAGAGTAATATAAAAAATGCCATAGGCATGCTGCTGGCAGGCATATGGATGATAGCAGGCTACTATGGTGCCGAGGTTATCATAAGCGGCAATCTGGTATCGCCGGTAGCCAGCATGACCGGAAACATGATCCAGTTTGGAGCGGGAGCGGTCATCGCCTTTGTTATCATCGCAGCCATTAGAAAGAGCGGATATTTCAACAAATAATAGAATATAAAGCTTGTAAAGGTGCCTTGTACATTAATCATGTACCTGGCACTTTTTGCTTTTATTTTGATACATCCCTGTAACCATTGTAGTTTACATAATTGCTATAATGTATAGGGGGAGTGTGAGGTAATGAAAAAAAGTTTTCTAATACTTTTTTTGCTGTTCTTTGCATTGGCAATGGTGTTGAACGTATATATGCCGATACTGGCTAATGCCGGAGAGGATACATACAATGAAGCGGCTCTTTTGTTGGACAAGCAGACGGCAAAATCAGAACTGTTGTACCTGGAGAGCAGCTTGTACAATTTCAAGGATATAAGCAGATACTGGGCGAGGGAAGAACTTCTGGAGCTAAGCTATATGGGAATAATCAAAGGTTATGATGATGGTACAATAAAACCTGACAGGACGATTTCCAGGGAAGAATATGTAGCAATGCTTGTTAGGGCACTGGGCATCGAGACCGAGGATAGCTTCGAGTACACCTATAAGGACATATCGGTCAAAAACTGGAGCCATAAGTATATCAAGGCAGCAAAGGAAAATGGTCTCCTGTCAATTTTTAGCGGTTACTATTTTTATCCTTATAGAGAGATAACCAGAGAAGAAATGGCAGTTATCACTTCCAAAGCTGTCATGAATTCGGAGATAACCGGAGAGGAGCGCAGCTTCAAGGATATACCTCAGTATTACAAGTATAAGGAAGATATTGACCATGTAACTTCTTTGGGTATAATAACAGGCTTGCCTGATGGAAGCTTCAATCCCAAGGGCAAAACCACAAGAGCCCAGGCAGCTGTTGTTATAGGCAGGGTGCTCGGAACAAAAGAGGCTTCAAAGGTGCCTACAGATTCAATGCTTAAGCCTATCGTTGAGGAATATGAGGAAGAACTGCTGCAGCTGCTGAGTGGCGATACTTCAGGGTTTGAAGGATCGAACCTTCCTGCAACTGGTAGAGAAGCTTCAATGAATGTGACCAGAGCTAATAGGCTTAAGGAGCAGAGCACGCAAGGCTTCTTAAATGAGAAGCAGATGGGTCTGAGAAGCTTCAACTTGCTAAGCAGCTCCAGCTATTTGGCACAGGTTGAGGCTGAGTATGAGCTTTTGCTTGGCGACAGCAGCTATACTGTAGAAAAGATATTTTATCTTATACATGTAGGCTCTGACTGGATCATTTACAATACCAAATACCGGTTCATGGAGGATCCTACTGAAGGAAAGAAGATAAACCTTACCTGGAACTATATTTGGGACAAGAGTATAGACAATGCAAACATAAAGAAGGTTGAAGGCCTCAATGTCGTATCTCCTACCTGGTTTACTCTGGCCGACAAAAATGGGGGATTGGAGGAGAGGGGAAACCTCAGCTACAGCAACTGGGCGCATAAGAACGGATATAAAGTATGGGCTCTGGTGGACAATAAGTTTGATTCTGCCCTTACCAATGTATTCCTCAACGACAAGGCTGCCAGAACCAAATTTATTGATTCTCTGATCAGCTATGCCGGCAGGTATAAGCTTGATGGTATCAATATCGATTTTGAAAATATGTATACCAGGGACAAGGATGCTTTTACTCAGTTCATGAAGGAGCTTTTCCAAAAGACTAAAGAAAAAGGGCTGGTGCTTTCTGTTGATGTTTCGGTAATTGTAGTCAACTCAAACTGGTCAGAGTCTTTTGACAGAGCTGCCTTATCAAAGGTGACCGACTATGTTGCACTTATGACCTATGACCAGCATTGGGGCGGCAGCCCTGTAAGCGGCTCTGTCGCACAGCTGTCTTGGGTGGAGCAGCATCTGAAGAAGGTCCTTAAGGAAGTCCCACGGGAAAAGCTACTGCTGGGAGTGCCATTTTATACAAGGCTTTGGAAGGAAGAGCTTGTAAACGGAAGCATATCAGTGACCTCCAAGGCTATTTCCATGGAGGAGGCTGAGCGGGTAATTGCCGAAAACAATGCGACAAAGATCTGGGACGCAGAAAGCGGGCAATATTATGCTAGGTACGAGAAGGGCAAGGCCACCTATAAGATATGGATCGAAGATGCAAGATCCATCAAGCTCAAGGCAGAGTTGGTAAACAAGTACGGTTTGGCAGGTATAGCTTCGTGGAAATACGGGCTGGAAAAGCCTGCGGTGTGGACAGCCATAGCGCAGGTAATAAGGAAATGATGTAGGAACTTCCACACATAATTTTCTTTAAAACGGTTAAAATATCAATGGGCGTGCAGTGTCGCTGTTATATCTATTTGAAGACCGAGGGTCCTAGACCTCAGACAGTATGAGCTTGATATACCGTCGTGTAGGTACTTCATATGACCGGGTGGGCTATTATCATAAATGATAGCCTGCATGGGCAGTGAACTGCATGCCTGTCATTTTTCATTGGATACCGGGGCTTCCGGTCCTAGGGTCCCTAAAAAGCTGCAGGTTAGGAGGACAGAAGGTGAACAGGCTAAAGGCCACTATAATAATTAACAATAGCATGAAGACCGTCTTATTCCATGAGGAAAGGTCCTTTCCGCAGGTCAGGACTATATAGCTTACATACTGTGCAGCTGCGACAGAAAAGATAAAAATTGCAATATCGACTATCAGGTTATGAGTACCTGTTATGGAGGTATAGGCATAATACAGGAAAGTGATCAACACTGGTATCGTATATAATGATAATACCTTGGCCACCAGAAAGTTCTTATCATTTTTCCCCCATACAAGATATTCAAATAAGGCAAAAAGCAGGCATGGCCAGAAGCCGAGCTTGAGGTGCTCCCATACACTCTCATTTACTGCGCAGAACAGCGCAAGAGGGGTAAACTTTCCGCTCCAATCAAAACAAAAATGGAGCAAAGTTCCAAGGATCGTGATAAAGACGAAACCGATAGCTTCCCATTTTAGGATCGTTCCTTTATCCAAAACTCCACCTCCAAACAACTATTTATCAATAAGAATGTGGACCTTAATCATTATCTAGGGTTTTTCATCCAGAAGCTCGAGTGTTTCAACGATATCTGCGATATGGGCATTATCTGTCAATATCATCAGATAGCCACAGCTTATACCCCTTATTATTCTTGGTGTGTTATACTTTATTATAAGTGCCGCCTGACCCCGCATCTCATGAAGCTGATCCTCCGATGGAAGTATCATGCAGCATTCCGCGCTATTTATCTGCAGTCTGCTTATCAGCGGTTGGGTACCATAGGGCTTGAGCTTATGATAGGCTTCAAGGCTGGCGATCTCATCCAAAGGATCATCTCCGGGTATTGCTGATATTTGGAAGAAACCATCGATACCCTCATATCTTTCATCATTTACCCTGCTCCACAAATACGGATATATCAGCTTTATTCCGTATGTTTCGCTTACATAGCTGCTGTATATGGCAGGAATGCATATTTTCTGACCTATCAGAAGAGCATCAGGATTAAGGCCGGGATTTGCCTTCAGCAGCGGCGTCAAATGCAATCGGAAATTCTTGGCTATGGAATAAAAGGTATCACCCTTTTGTATGGTATAGTCGGTTGCTCCAGTTGGACAGTTTGGTGAAGGTACAGCAAGCGGTATGATAATGGAATGCCCTGGTAGTATATTACCCGGATCGACTTCGGGATTTGTCTCAACCAGAGCATCCAAGGATACATTGTAGAACCTTGATATGGCATATAAGGTATCACCCCATTGGACTATATGACGGTTGTTTTCAGAGCAGCTGCCCGAACACAGATGAAACATTGCATACACCTCCCTCAAATGGCTATAGGCTTAGATTCAGGTAATATAGTATATTCCTTGGCTTGAGCAAATATATCTTCATAGCTGCTGCGGATATATACAAATTGATTAAATTTAGCCGAAATGGGTACAACATATGGTAAAAACTTGTTATAATGTATTTGTCAGGTTATTCATTCTGTTTTGATAGGAGCTAAGCAATATGAATCAGGATACAAATAATGGGACAAATAGGGAATTGCCGGCTGGTGTAGGCATTTTTGATGAAAGCTTCATTTTTAGGACGATCATGGATCATACGCAAGATACTTTTTATTTCAAGGATAAGGCTTCAAGATTTCTCTACATAAGCAGGACGGTGGCAACCCGGCTTGGGATAGCTGATCCTGGAGCGGTCATCGGCAAGACTGACTTTGACTTGTTCAAGGAGCCCCATGCCAGTGAGGCATACCAGGATGAGAAACAGATCATGGAAACTGGGAAGCCTATACTTGGCAAGGTTGAAATGGAGGTATGGCAGGATGGTTCTGTAAAATGGGTATCGACCTCCAAATATCCGCTATTTGACAATATGGGCAATATAATTGGTACCTGGGGCATATCACGGGATATAACCGAATTGAAGAACATTGAGGAGGAACTGGAGCGTGTTAATCGGGAGCTTAGAGATCTGAATCAGACTCTGGAGATACTCTCGACCACTGATTCCCTTTCCGGACTATATAATCATAGAAGCTTTTATGAGATAATTCAGAAGGAATTCGCACGGAAAAGCCGCTTAACCACGATGGAATCTGTAATGGTACTTATAGATATTGACAATTTCAAAAGCCTCAACGATTCTATGGGACATCTGGCCGGAGACTTTGCCATAAGGCATGTGGCCAATATACTAAAGAATAGTATAAGAAAGGTGGATTATGCCTTCAGGTATGGCGGAGATGAATTTATCGTACTTTTTATAGATACCGGACTGGAGGGTGCAAAAAAGGCTGCAGATAAGCTGCTGGGGCTTGTAGCGGCAACTCCCTTTGCTTCGGACGGTGCTGAGATAAATATTACCATCAGCGGGGGTGCGGCGGCATTAAGTGAGGCAAAGGATGCCAATGAGCTTATGAATATGGCCGACAAGAGGCTGTATACTTCCAAAAGGAATGGGAGAAACAGGATAACCTTTTACTGATCCCAATAGAAAAAGGGCTGCTTATAAGCAGTCCTTTGTTTTGTAGTGCAGGTATAAATTCTAGAAAAAACGTCTTGCCGTCATGTATGATTTGGCGTAGAAGCCGGATTCCAGATTGGAAATAACAACCTTCATGGCAGCGCTGCCTGAGGAGGAATGGATAAAATTGCCGTCACCTATGTAAATACCTACATGATTTACCTTGTTGTGCCCTCCATTGGTATCAAAAAACACAAGATCCCCTTTGGTCAGATCTTCCTTTTTCACAGCAGCCCCTTGCCTTGCCTGGCTGGAAGCCGTGCGCTCGATGTTCAGGTCAAAATGATTATACACGTATTTTACAAAACCTGAACAATCAAAGCCTTTCGGCGTATTGCCGCCATATACATACTTTACTCCAAGCAGCTCTCTGGCATAGCTTATTATCTGTGAGGAAAGCTCTGGGGCAGCTTTGGCTTGTGCCCTTGATTCTGAACCTCTTGAGGCTATGGCGCCCTCCAGGTTCACGTAATCGCTATGTACCCAGCCCTTGGTACCTGCAGGTGTCAATACTTTGTACCAGCCTTCTGAAGTTTCAAGGATAGTAAGCCTATATCCCTTATCAAGGGTTACGATGATATCATTATCAACACTCGGGCCGCTGCGTAGATTCAGCTTTGCTGCGTCGACTGTACAGCTTTTTTCGCCCTCGGCATATACAGAGGTTGTTAACAAACCAAGGAGTAAAACAAGTACGGTGGAAAAAAACAACATTCTTTTGAATTTTAACATAAGAGTCTCCCTTTTCTAGTCTGCGAGGTTAGTTGACGGGTTAGGTAAAAGGTACACCCTGCCGTTTGCACGGCTTCACCCCAGAAGAATATTTTCCCCCGCTCCCCTTTTTGGGTGGATTAGACTTTTTATTACATTTTACCATAATAAGTACAGCAGGTGAAATGTAAAAAATGGAAATGAACATAAATAAGGAGTTGCTTATTGTTGAAGCAACTCCTTATTTTATGCTTAATTGGCTTTTGCGAAAATTGACTTGTCAATATGGCTCCCTATATACTTCCAGAGTACATAGATGGTAGCTGTCTGTATCGGAAACATTAACGCACTCTTGTATAATCTGGGAATAAGAAGAACCATGGCTGCTTTTCCTGTGATCATGGAAAGCCAAAGTGTATTGAGTCCCAAGTCAACAACCAGTGTAATAACAAGAACGCATAAAGCAACATTCAACAATGTGATCTGCTTCCTATGCAGGAACAATCCATAAATTACTCCTCCCAGAAATGCACTGAGGGTAAAACCTGGGAAGTATGCCCCTGCAGGGAATATCATCATTCCTGTGATGTCAGCAATAGCACCTGTCAGCCCGCCGATCAACGGCCCAAACATAATGGCTGAGAATGCGATGGGAATGAAACCGAAACCTACCCTGACAATTGGTGTCTGAAAGGACATAAAGCGGGTAAGTATGATCTCCATTGATACAAGCAGCCCGACAAAAGCAATCGTTCTGGTCTTGCTCATAAAATCACCTCCTCTCTTTAAACGGCAAATATACCACTTAAAGAGATTCGGCTTTAAGTGGCAGCGGAATGCAGCAGTCATACCGCAAGCCTGGAAGGCTTTTCGTCTGGTGTCAACTTCCCGTACAACCAGCACTTTACGCATGGATGCCTACTCTACCATTGTTTATTAATCAGATTGTACATTAATCTGAGCATAAAAACAAGAGCTAATCCTCAACTATCTCAACTGCCCCAGACTGTTCCATAAGGGATCTTACTATAGTGCTTTCATGTTTAGGGGTTTTAACTGCCACAACTATTCCGCTTTCACCCTCAAACTCCTTTATGCCGCTGCCGAAGCTCTCCAGCTCACCCAGACCGTTTCTCTCGGTCTTTATAAAGGAGATCTCCTGGGCTGCTTCCTCTACTGTATTGAATATCTGTGTGTCTGCAAGGTCGCTGATTATCATGTCCTTCCGGTCGAAACCGGCATTTCTCAGCGAATCTACCAAGGCACCGACTTGCCTCTGATCTGGAAACCTGGCGATCAAGCGCATACCTACACCTCCTGGAATGTATATTGAAAACACTTTAATATTGTGCCCTATACAAGGTTAAATATACCGGAATTTGTTAAATGTAAGTCCTATGCATGCAACTCCCGTTATGTTACAGACCCGTTAAGAGTATGTTACAAATCAAACAAACAGTAAAATTTCGGTGATTCGTATCATATCTAATTAATGTAATACGCAGTTATAAGCAGAAAAAAATATTGGGGAGGTACGGTCAATGTACAGAAAATTTGTTGTTGCCATAACCATACTGGCGCTTTTTCTGGGTATGGTAATTCCGATTCCTGTTTCCGCTGCTGATGACCTGGAGTATGAAGGGCGCATATGCAGGGATCTTGGGATACTTAAGGGGGACACCGGCGTTGTGGATTCTGCCTATCTCAGAACAAAGCCTAGCAGGCTTCAGGCTGCCATAATGTTCCTCCGGCTCAAGGGTAAGGAACAGGCTGCACTATCCTATGAAGGAAGCAGTAATTTCAAGGATGCAGGTGACATAGCCTGGAAGGAAGGCAGAAATGTGCTCAGCTATTTGAAGAATCATCCTGAGTTTGGGTGGATAGGTGATGGAGTAAATTTTATGCCTTACAAGCTGATCGATTCTAGAGCGTATTATAAGGTGCTGCTGGAAAGTCTTGGCTACAAACAGAAGAATGGAGGGATAGGTGATTTCACATGGGAGGAAGTGCTGCAATTCGCTGAAGACAAAGGTCTTGAAAGGGTAGCTGCTATAGGTAGCTTCACGGTAGAAAGTCTTGCCATAGCTACTGTAGAAGCGCTGCAGACTAAGCTAAAGGGCTCAGACAGAAAGCTAATAGAATATCTGGTGGATATCGGTGAAGT
>CAZNMO010000049.1:13810-24444 GCA_964574195.1 uncultured Clostridiaceae bacterium
AGCTGCAGCATCACTTGGAATTTATACAAAGGAAATTGATGTAGCAATCAGGGAAGTAAAGGCTATATCAAACAGCAAGGTGCAGGTGGTATTTGAAGAAGCCGTAACTGCTTCGGATGTCGATGATGAAGCTTTATACGACATAGGCAAGCTTGACATAAAGAGTATAGATATAAAGAATGAAAGTACAGTGATCATAAATACAGCAGCCATGAGCGAAAATACGATGTATACGCTGGAATTCAACAGCAAGAGCCATAGCTTCAGGGGAGTGAAAAAGGACAGCAATCCTCCACGACTTCTTGAGGTGGTTTGCAAGGACTCAGAGCTTGTGGAGCTGAGCTTTGACAGGATATTGGATAATGGATCGGCCCAGAATAGTAGTACTTATGAGATCACAGGGCTAAACATCAAATCGGCGGAGCTGGACAGCACAAATACCAAGGTAAGGCTGAGGGCTGAGGGTATCCAGACAGGGCGCTCCTATGAGCTGAAGATATACAATATCAAGAATGGAGACGGTATCAATACCAAGCTTATTACAAAAAGATTTTCGGGGAAAAAGGATAGCAGTGCACCCAAGCTAAAGAAGTTAACAATACTGAACAATGTCAGGCTGAGACTGGAATTTGAAGACAGCAACGGCCTTGATAAAACCACTGCACAGGATACCGGGAACTATAGCATCACTTACAGCAAAGGAACACTTGGCATTGAGGAAGTCCAGGTGAAGGATAGGGACAATGATGGGCTCTGGGAGACAGTGGAGCTTGTGACCGAAAGCCAGGAAACAGGAAAGACGTACACATTGGAGATCGAAAATATACGTGATGGGTCAACTCTGGGCAATATAATTTCAAGAACACTGAAGGAGAAGTTCCGGGGAAAACCCAGCGACAATAGTGGGCCAAAGGTTGGTCGGAATCCCAAGACCATTGGAAACAGAGTAGTTGAAATAGTATTTAATGATGCCAATGCCCTTGATCTTGAGACTGTATATGATACGGAAAACTACAAGCTTGAGGACATCGATATCGAGGAAATAAGGCTTAAAAGCACTGAGGACTTATATTCGGAAAGAGGCAGAACGGTGCTGCTCTTTACAAGTGAGATGGAAAGAAACGAGTCGTATACCCTTGAAATAAGCGGCATAGCTGACGAATTTGGCAATGTGATGAGCGAAAACTCAAAAAAATACAGATTCCGCGGGAGTGATGATGACAGGACACCTCCCTATATAACCTCTGTTGAATGCATCGACAGCAGGACTATTGAGCTCAACTTCGACAATATTCTGGATGAGGTCTCTGCAGAGAACATTTCCAATTATAGGATCGATGGCTTGTCCTTGGTTACAAAGGCGACACTGCAGGACAATGAAAGGACTGTAAGGCTGACAGCCAGCTCACTGTCAACAGATAAAAGTCATACAATATCGCTGAACGGCATCAGGGACATCTCGGGGAATGTTATGACAAATGTCAATGTTAACTTATATTACAATGGAAATCTAAACGATGATGATCCGCCGGAGGTATCGTACATTGAGGCTCTCAGCAAGTCGGAATTATGGATACACTTCGATGAAGAAGTTTATGCAACAGCTGCAAGGATGAAGACATCAGACCTGAGCTTTGAGCAGGTGGGAGAAGTGATTGATGAGGGAATGACAATCGTCATGAAGCCTTCAAAGCCGATGAAGAATGAGGAATACACAGTAACCAGCCTGACGGGTATATGGGATTTGAGAAGCAATGCTTATGACCTTGAGGACGATCTGGATTTCTATGGTACTGATATAGAAAATGATCCCCCTGAGGTGGATGGCTGGTATCAGATCGATGTAAGGCGTTTTCGTGTAATTTTCACAGAACCGGTAAGGCTTATTGGCAATGGAGTGTCCGGAATAGACAATCCCAGCGGCGTAAGCATACAGTGGACTGCAGAGGTGAATCCTGATGAGGAGGACACAAATGAAGCTTACAGTACTGTAGATTATAAAGCCTCAAAGGATATACCTGAGGATAGGGAGTTTGAATTCAACTTTACCGAAATGGCTGCTGACTATGCAGGCTCAGGGGTATTTGACGAGGAGGACGACGACCATGGAGCTTCGGGCAATACCTTATTGATGTCTTCGATGGAGGATGACGATGACCCCTATATAGATTATGCAGAGGGCATAAGCAGGACCCAGGTGCAGGTAGTGTTCAGCGAGGCCATGAGTGTAGCGGGAAGCTACAGGATAACCTATGAGGACGATCATAATGACAGGAGAGAGGTAAGAATAGACTTTGTTGAAGTCGACCCCAAAGACCGGAATAGGGTCAATATATTTACCAAGGATCTGATGAGTGATGATTATGTCTATATCCTGGAACCAAGAGCTGCTGCAGCCGATATCGCAGGCAACAAGCTGGATATTCACGACTTGGAGGTTGAATTTGCCGGCTCCAGTATAATGAGCAGTGAGTATATACAGGGAGTGGAGCTGTTGAATCCAGACACCTTCAAGGTAAGCAAGAGTACCAGGATATATAATGTAAACTCATTGTATGAGCTTGATGGAGCAGGGGATGTCCTTGGAGAAAATCTGATAGAAAGCACTTCCCGGATAAGTGATAATGTTCATAAGGTCATATCAAAGAAACCTCTCCTAAGGGATGTCAGATACAGGATAAGCGTGGACGGGATAGAATATAAGTTCTACGGTGGTCTGACAAACGATAATCTGGAGCTGGATTTGCCTGAAAGAGACATAACCTATGCGAGCCTCAATTATGATAGAAATTATGTCGAGGTATACAGGTCAAACGGAGATAAGCTTGATACTGAAAAGGGCAATGGCTGCTATAGGATAAAAAGCCATGAGCATCTTAACAACGGAGAGCTGCTATATATCTATGTGATACGAAGCTCTGACAATGTTGAAATATACGGTACAAGAATAAAGCTTGAGGGGATGCCGACCGCATCCTCCTCAAAGGAAATAACCGGTTTCAGCTTTGAGGGGCTGGAACCGGCAGTTGAAGGAGCCGTCGATTCAGAAAACAAAACTATCAGTATGGTTGTGCCATATGGCACTAATGTAGGTAGCCTGAAAGCCAGCTTTACCTGCTCGGAGGGCGCAGTTGTGAAGGTGGGCTCAGAGCTTCAGACCAGTGGTCAAACAGAGAATGATTTCTCCAGAGAGGTCATCTATTCAGTATATGCAGAAGATGGAACAGTAAGCTACTATAAAGTAAGAGTAACTGTAGCAGAAAGCAAATATGAAAAACGGATAACCAGTTTTGTTCTTGAAGGTTATGAGCCGGTTATCTCAGGAGCGATAGATGAGGAAAATGGGCTTATCACATTGGAGCTTCCCTATGGAAGCGATGTGTCTGGGTTGAAGACTGCAATAAAGTCAACGCAAGGGACAACGCTATATCCTGAGTCAGGAAAGGTGATCGACCTTTCAGGGCCGGTAATATATAAGGTGACTGCGCCTGATGGATCATCCAGGAATTATACGGTAAAAGCAATCGTCAGGGGAAGCTCCGCAAATCTCATAAAGTCCTTCAGGTTCAAAGAGGTGGAAGCCCTTGAGACAAGTATTACTGCAGGAAATGAAAACACAATAAGGACCATGCTGCCCTACGGTACGAATCTTAAAAGCCTTACTCCGCTCATCGGCCTTTCGGAGCATGCTCAAATAGAGCCTGAATCCGGGGAAACCAGAGATTTTTCCGGTGACGTAGTATACACTGTAACAGCACAGGATGGATCCAGTAGAAAGTATACCGCGCTGGTAACAACAGCAAAAGCTATGGAGAAGACCATGGAAGAGTTCCGGTTGGAGGAACTAGATCCTGTATGCAATGGCAGGATAAATCAGGAAGACGGCACAATACTGGTATCGGTACCCTATGGCACAGAGGTCACAGGACTAAGGGCTACCTTTATTGTTTCCAAAGGTGTGTTAGTCAGTGTGGACGGGAAGCTTCAGAAAAGCGGAGAGACCGCTAATGATTTTTCTTCACCTGTAAAATATACCCTGAAAGCCAATGATGGATCAGCCAGGGAATATACTGTAACGGTCAACTCTGAGCCCAGTAGTGAGAAGAAGATCAAAAGCTTCAGCTTCATGAACCCTCAAGCAGCAGGGACAATTGACGAACCCTCAGGAAGCATTATGGTAAAGGTGCCGTTTGGTACGGATGTCACAAAGCTTGTGGCTGTTTTTGAAAAATCCGCAGATTGTATCGTCAGGGTAAATGATGTTGTACAGGTAAGTGGAGTCACGGCAAATGATTTTACCAATGCTCTGAAGTACACTGTAACCGCCCAGGATGGATCAGCCAAGGACTACTTGGTAAGTGCAGCTTCCGGGCTCCCAAGTGAAAAGAAAATAACAGCCTTTGATTTTTACGGATTGGAAGACAAAACAAGGGTCCGGATAGATCAGTATAATCGTAGGATTTACGTTCTGGTCCCAGCGCATACGGAGCTGTCTAGCCTTGTACCTGTTTTCTCATTTGTGGGGAAGGCAGTTTTTGTAGGTGATGTGCAGCAGAAAAGCGCTGTTACAGCCAATGACTTCACTGGGGAGGTAGTTTACAGGGTCACTGCAGAAGACGGTTCAAAGGCTGAATATACTGTGATCATAAAGCAATGGTCAAAGGGGTGGTAATAAAAAATACAAAAAGTCATTGAGTTCATGTATAATTAATTGTGCACTTATTCTGATGAAACACATATCGGAGAGGAGATACTAATGATGACTTATTCCATAGAAATGATAAGAAAAGCTGAACAAAGTACTAGTACCTGGTCAGGCGGGACGACCACTCAGCTTGCAATATACCCGAAGCATTCAGATTACAAGGAGCGTAACTTCAAGTGGAGATTAAGCTCTGCCATTGTTGAGGACGAAGAATCTACTTTTACCAAGCTGTTGGATATATACAGGCATATCATGATAATCGAAGGTGAAATGAAGCTTATCCATGAAGGCCACCGGGAGGTCATGCTCAAGCCTTTCATGCAGGACAGCTTCAGCGGGGACTGGACCACAAGGAGCGTTGGCAGGGTGAGGGACTTCAACCTTATGCTTGGTCAGGGCAGCAAAGGAGAACTGGAAGCGATCGTAGTCAAGGAAATTTTGAATATTGACTGGAAAGCAATAATACCTGACAAAACCATGAACTTTAGCACCCAGGGCTTTTATTGCGCTTCCGGCTGTATGGAAATGCTTGTAAACGGAGCTGAGAAGTACGAATTATATGAGGGTGACCTGGTAATGGTGCATTGTCATATATCAGAGAGCTTTCCGCAGATCAGCTTGAGAGCATTAAAGGATAATGATGTGAAAGCAATAAGGGCTGGGATCTCATACCAATAAAAAATTAACCTAAGGCTTTGAGTAAATTTTGGATTTATAGAAATACTAAAGCTGGAGGTGATTTTATGATGAGTTTTACTCAAAAAGAAAGAGCATTGCTGCAGGATCAGAAAACCCATGAAGAGATATGCATCAAGAAATACAATGAATATGCCAACAAGGCAGAGGATCCGCAGCTTAAGCAGCTTTTCAAGACCCATGCCCAGCATGAGCAGCAGCACCTGAATACGATAAATCAGATAGCCGGCGGACAGGTGCCGAATATGAACCAGAATCAGCAGCAGCAGGGCTCACAGGGCCAGAACGCACAAGGCCAGAATCAGATGCGCGCTGGCAGCGGCAGCAAGAATGACGCTGATCTATGTAATGACATACTTATGACTGAGAAGTTCGTATCCGGAGCTTATGACACTGCGATATTTGAATTCAGGGACCCCAACATACGTCAGACCTTGAACCATATACAGAAGGAAGAGCAGCAACATGGAGAAAGCGTATTCAAATATATGGAAAGCATGGGGCTGTATAATCCGCAATAAATGCATATGTAAGAAAGCTGGGCCTTCCTATCCGCTGGAAGGGTCAGCTTTTTTCAACGCTTTTTTGCCGGCCTTTCTCAGCTTTGACACAAGCAGCAGTATCAGCGGGAAACAGTAACCCAAGCTGATATTTATAGGGATCACCAATGTATTGGAGAATTCCTCCAATTCGAATTTTGTCAGGCTTATACCTTGTGAAAGAAAGTACAACAGTACAGCCAGTATATTGATCAGAAACCTTGTATCAGAAAGCTTGAACAATGACTTGATCAGATTAAGCATGACTACAAACGTGCTGGATATCAAGGTGAAGTCTGCAAAGATCCATATAGCTATTATTACTGCCTCGATATTTTCTATGGTATCCATGAGCGAAATCTGCTTAACAGTTATCAGCACCGGCATTGGAGCTCTCCGGGTGATGGTATATCCAAGGACTCCAATGCATATAAAATTCACTAGCATTATACTTGAAATATTCACATAGGCTGCAATGTATCCGAAGGTTTTGAAGCTTTTCTTATTCACCAGTTTGTCGCTTAAAAAGAAAAGAAGGAAAAGGTATGCAAGTATCGAGGTAGATGACAGGCTGGCCTTGAGCATCGGCACTATATCATTGACAGACACAGGCAGCACATTATCCAGCCTTACCTTTGGCAGCAGGAAAATTGACAGCATGACGAGCATCGCACCGATAAAAGGCAGAAGTACTTCACTCATTCTCGCAATAACCGTAAAACCTGAACGAAGCATATAGGCAATGGGTATCAGAGTAAGTGCGATAATTACATTGTTGTTCAACGTGGTATAGATAGAGCTGGTAAGCCTTTCTGTATAGTAGCGGAGGTACAAGGCTGAAAGCCATACAGTCCACAGCAGGTATACTAATACAAAGAGCTTTCCAAGCGGCTTTCCCATAACCTTGCAGATAATATCGGCCATGCTCTGGTCTTTGTGATCCTTCATAAGGCTATCTATTATGAATATCAGCATCAGGAAGGGTATAGTGCTTATAAGGGGGGAAAGCCAGCCTGCCTGGGCAGCAGCTACTGCGGAATACTTGGGCAGGAACCTGGTGGCAGGGGAGGAAACAATAATAGTAAACACGAAAAGAAGCTGTTTGACTGATATTTTATCTTTACTTACTCTCATATATTGACTCCTATCTGATATTTAGCATTCTGAAAAATATATCCACCAGGCTGGCAGTATACCTATGGGTATTGTAGTAATAGCCGTAAGCAAGCGTAACAGAACCCAATAGAAGGAGGACAACAGCTTCCTTGCCCTGCTTCTTTCTGACTATCGGAAGCATTTCAATTATTATGATCATCAAAGCAAGTATGAGCATGGCTAATCCCCCTTAATTTTTCCGGTACAGCCCGAAGGCTCATTTATCATAAAAGTCCCCACGATATTAGACTGCGTCTTTACGTCAAATTTGATATCAGGAAACAGAGTTTTCCAGTTTTCGGTGAAATAGTCCTTCATCATCGGGTATTCAATAATGAACTTGGTAACAATGCTTAAGTGGTCGGAATTGGTTTTCTGGGCTTTACTTATGGTATTTTCTATTTCCTTCTTTATTGCCTTATTCTGAAGTGATATCAGCTGTTCTATAGTCTTGTTGTCAATAGTGGTTTTATTTCCCATGATTTCACTAATATTTGTTGTGAAGGCGGCATTTACCTCACAGTGAAGTTCATTCCCAATAATTCTAGGCTTTATCTTTGTCTTGCCGCTGATAATGGACAAAGAGACTTCTTCACCCAAGCTGTTCTTAACAAGGATTATCCCTGATCCTATCCGGTTCATCATCCAGTTGATACCGCGGGCTTCTTCAGATGATGTGTAATATGAAAGCTTATCTTTACTGAATATTGCATAACCATCTACTAAAATATCATATTGGGCAGGACTTTCTCCTGATGCTACTGCATTGGTGGCTTCAATAAAAGGAATAAAGACATCAAGGGCTTGATTATCGAATATCAATAAAGCCTCGTTCAGAGTTACTGAACTGGACAAGGATGTCAGTATAGCGTTTTCTTCATTTCTGGAAATCCTATCCCCTACAAATAACTTGGCAGTGCTGGTCTTTTTAACCATCGAGTTTGCAGTGTCTCCTTTTACGATATATAATTTCGCATTGTAGCGGAACTCATTATATCTGCTGATATAGTCCAGATAAGGCCTGATTCCTTTTTTGGCAATAGCTTCCCCAAAGAGGATGTATTCGGTATGTCCGAAGCTGGGCCTTTTATCGGTGTGGACTATCAAGTTTTTATGAGCATCAGCCATTGTGGCGCCATCAGAGGCTATACTTTCACTGTTCTCCTTCTGCTGCTGTCCGCCCCCGCCCATAGAGATACTTTTTGTTGTAAGAGTTACCATGATCCTGTCATTTTTTGCTTCATCTACGGATATGACACGCGTAATAAAGATCTTATCGATCTCTGTTCGTCCCTGGGCGATCTGCGAACAGCAGGTAAGATTTGCAGTAATTACACATATGGCTGATAAAAATACAAGCTTTCGCATATAGAGTCATTACTCCATTCTTTTCTCATTTTTTGTATTAAGACCAGAAGGCCGCTTTTTCATAGCGTTGATTGGGAACCTAAAAATCGTGTCCTCCAGCTGCTCATCCTCATTTGCAACAAAGGGATCCAGGTAGGGGACGCCAAAGCTCTCCAGACTGCACCAATGGTGCAGCAGAAATATCAGACCAAAGGTAAGTCCAAACATCCCGATAATGCTGCTCAACACCACGAACATGAACCGCCATAGCCTAATTGCGTTGCTGAAATCCTGATTTGGAAGGGTGAAGGAGGCTATAGCTGTCATTGCAACCACTATTACAGTAGCAGGGGATAATATCTTTGCTTCTACCGCAGCCTGACCGACTATAAGGGCACCCACAATGGATACTGTTTGCCCGATTGTCTTTGGCAGCCTCAAGCCTGCTTCCACCAGCAGCTCAAAGGCAATCAAAAGTATGAGCACTTCCACAAACATCGGAAAGGGCACACCTTCCTTTGATGCCACTATCGAGAAGGCCAGCTCTGCAGGAAGCATCTCAGTATGGAAGGTAGTGATGCATATGTAGAAGCCGGGAAGCACCAGGGTAAGGAACATTGCTATGAATCTCAAAAGCCTTAAGGCAGAACCCACTATGAATTGATAAGAGTAGTCATCGGGGGTCTGGAAGAACTGCAGCAAAGTCCCGGGAACGATATACGCCAGGGGCATCCCATCTATTATTATCCCGACGCGACCGTCTACAAGGCTTGAGCAAAACCTGTCCGGCCTTTCAGTATAAAGTATCTGAGGAAAGGTAGAGTATTTATCATCAACTATGTATTCTTCTACTGTCCCAGGAATAAGTACCTTGTCTATGTCTATAGACTTGATCCTTTTTCTCACTTCATTGACCAGCTTGTCGGCCGCGATGCTTTTCATGTAAAGCATGGATATTTTTGTTTTTGTCTGTTTTCCTACAGTAAATTCTTCAATTTCAAGATATGGAGAGTTCACCTTCAAACGGCACAAAGTTGTGTTAGTCCTCAGGTTTTCAATGAAGGAATCCTTTGAACCCTTAATGACATTTTCACCTGTTGGCTCTGCTATGGCACGGGAAAGCTCACTTTTTGCCCCAAAGACAAAGGCTGTCTTTTCTGAATTGAATATTAACGCGGCATTTCCTGACAGCATATCGTCAATAAGGTCCTTCATATTTGTTATCACTTTTACAGAGGCCGAATACAGCGCACCGGTGCTTATAAGTGCCGATGCCTCGGCTTCACTGCGGCATGAATCGAACAGCCTGTTCTGGGTAAGGGGCTTTAGAATACTGTCATTGATAACCTTACTGTCCGCCAAACCGTCAATATATGCCAGCGTGGCTGGTATTTTCGGCTTATCCTTAATTAGAAGCATTCTGCATGAGAAGTCTGAGCTGTTTCCGAAAACAGAACGCAGATTGTCTGCGGTCACTTCCGTTGAGGTATTGTAAAGCTCGTCAACTTCATTTATTGTTTTACTGGAGCTGTCATTGCCTTTGTCGGCTTTCATGATATCACATCCCGAATTATGGTGCGCAACACTATATCCAATATAGTTTGAACATTAATGCCGATACTTATGATATAGGGGAGCAAATATTGATTATTTGTCAGTAATTCCTTATAAGAAATTTACTTGCTGTGTATTTACTGTTATAATGGAAAAGGCATAGTATCGTAAAAAAGTAGGGGGAATAGTACAGTGAATATTGCTATTGTAGGTGCAGGAGCCGGTGGCACAAAAATGCTTGAATCCTTTTCCAAAATCGAGGATATAAAGATCGTTAAGGTAATAGATAGCAGGACTGATGCAGAGGGCATAGTTCTGGCAAGGACATTGGGAATAAGCTGTTCGCAATCAATGGACGACATTCCTGAAAGAAATCTTGACCTGATCATTGAGGCAACAGGTAATGAAAAGGTCAAGCAGTCACTTAAGGAGAAGTATGGAGAAAAATGCTCCATAGTTGATTCTGAAGGAGCATTGCTTATTGTTACTCTTGTTGAAAGGGATATTCGTACCATGGACAAGCTAGCCATGCAGATATCCTCCATCAGAGATACATCAGACAAGATTCAGAATCAGCTTAAGGATATAACTGATTCCATTGACAACACCTATACAATAAATAGAAGACTTTATGATAT
>CAZNMO010000050.1:0-9447 GCA_964574195.1 uncultured Clostridiaceae bacterium
GCGTCAGAGCTGCCATGTGCTTTTATCATTATTCCGTTTATTCCGAGGAACGGGGCTCCCCCAACTTCGGTATAATCAAATCTTTTCTTGATATTCATGAGGCTGCCCTTTAATAGCACTGCTCCCAGCTTTGTCTTGAAGCTTTTCATGAATTCTTCCTTGAGAAGCTTGAATAGCGTCATGGCAACACCTTCGGTATTCTTCAGAAGCACATTGCCAGCAAAGCCGTCACATACACACACATCACAAACTCCGCTTATAATATCTCTGGCTTCAACATTGCCAACAAAATTCACATTTGATGCTTTAATGAGGTCAAAGCTTTCCTTGGTCAACTCATTGCCCTTGGAAGACTCTGCCCCTATATTCAGGAGGCCGACCCTGGGACTGCTGATCCCCATAACCTTCTCCATATATATGGAACCCATGATCGCAAACTGCTGTAGGTTCCTGGGTTTACAGTCCACATTGGCTCCAGCGTCTATTATCATACAGTTCCCCTTTAGTGTAGGTATCAGAGGTGAAAGTGCAGGCCTGTCGATCCCCTTTACTCTTCCCACTTTCAGCAGTGAGCCTGCCAGGAATGCTCCCGTGCTTCCTGCGGATATGAAGGCATCACAGGTCCCTTCCTTAACAAGCTTGAGGCCTACTACCATGGAAGAGTCCTTCTTGTGCTTTATGGCATTTACAGGTGCTTCATCTACATTGATGATTTCTGAAGCCTCCACTATCGTTATCTTTGGATTTTTCGGCTCTTCCTCACCAAGATATTTCTCTATTTCGTTCTTCAAGCCTACCAGATACAACTCCACTCCATATTCCAAGAGAGCCTGCATCGAGCCTTCAACTATGGCTCTGGGTGCATTGTCGCCACCCATTACATCAATAGCGATCTTCATATCAATACCTCCAATATACAACGCATAAACTGTCATCCGGTCATAATACCCTATGGTTCTTCATCCCTTCCTAGGGTTACTTACTGAAGGACACCAGTATGAATTTTCCTCTGAATACTTCTGTCTGTTTCACCTTTATGAATACCCAGACAAAGTACTTGTTTCCTCTGGTCTTTATTACTTCCGCCTTTGCGATCAGTTTATCACCGGCAAAAACTGGGCTCTTGTATTTTATATTGGCAACTCCTATAAGTGCAACATTAGCATCTATCACGGCAATAGCCAGTGATTCCGCCTGGGCAAATATATACTGCCCTTTTACAACATTGGTTTTCTCGAAAGCAAAATTATTGTCCGTCTCCAGTATTGAGATCCCGCTCACTCCGAGATTCAGGTCAACCAGTTCACCCATAATTTCTCTTCCCTGGAGAGATCTGACCTTCGTATAGTTCTCTTCTGCGACATTCTTTATACGCTCCCTCAGCTCCGGTATTCCCAACTCCAGTCTGTCGAGCCTGATGGTTTGTATACTGACATTAAAGCTTTCAGCAAGCTCTTCATCCGTAAGAAATGGATCTGCGTCAACTCTTTCAGATAAGCTGGCGAGTCTTTCCTTTTTGCTGATGCCCTTTTGTTTCATATACACACCTCCAAAACCAATATAAATACATTTTTTAGTATCTGGTACTAATACTAATATATAATACTTAACGGTAATATACAATAGGTAAAAAGAAAAATAAAAAAATAATCCCCCCACTGCAACCAACTGCATTGAGGAGACTATTGTACACTTTTATTATTCTTCCACATTTATTACTGATCTGCCCTTATAATAACCGCAGGCTTTGCAAACCCTGTGAGGAAGCTTTGGCTCATGACACTGTGGACATGCAACCAGTCCCGGTAAAACCAGTTTCCAGTTTGCTCTTCTCTTATCTCTTCTTGTTGCTGAGTGTCTTCTCTTCGGTAAACCCAATATAAACACCTCCTTACTTTCTGTCGAGCAGCTTGCTTAAAGCTTGCATCCTTGGATCAATTTCTTCGCTTTTGCATTGGCAGTCGATACTATTCTTATTTTTACCGCATATAGGACATAGTCCTTTGCAGTTGACCTTACAAAGTGGTTTCATGGCGAGCTTGCCTGCTATTTCGCCGAGAACGATATCAGTGATGTCCACCTTGTCACCTTTGAAGGTATAATAGTCATCCTCATCGTTAATTGCCTCTTTGACAAATACTAATTGGGTTTCTACTTCTACCTCTTCATTGAAGCCTTCAAGGCATCTTGAACATTTTCTCTCAATCTGTGCAGTGATTTTCAAATCAACATTGATCTTGCCTTCATAATTGATCGCGCTGCCTTCAACTCTCACAGGTGAGACTATATTCAATCTTTCGCCGCAAAAGTCAATTGTGTTTTGATCAAGATGGTCGGTTATGTCAAAATTCTCCCTGATGCCTTCAGATTTAGTAATCCTGGTAAAATTTAATTCCATATAACCACCCGTTCAAAATGTGAAAAGCATGGCTTTTCGCATTTTGTTACCTTAATGTCTTTCGCAGAATTGTATATTTACATTGAAAATCATATTCTGCGACCTGCATATGTAATTAACATATTAAATTATACAAATCAAAAAGTACTTTGTCAAGCAAAAACACTTCACAAGGGGAGTGAACATCATAAGATCGATACGACATTGTTGACACCAGGTATCTGTCATCCTGAGCGTTAGCGAAGGATCTTCAGCCTGCAGCTCTTTGCAGGTCAAGATCCTTCACTGCGTTCAGGATGACAACGCAGGTGCATTAAGCAGAGCTTTCACACTTCGTCACATTCTTTTTATTATATGCATTACTTCATTAATTAAACAAAAAAGGTGCGGCCCGTATTATCGGGCAGCACCTCTCTTAGTGCCTGTTATTCTGTGATATCCACAAAGGTCAGGTCAGGGTCAGCCCCTACCATTGAACGTACAAAGCCTATCATTCTGTCGGACTGTAAGCCTGCATTTGCACTCCAGTGTGTTGGAACAACTATCATATCCTCCAGAGCAAGCTTTTCAGCTTCCAGCATTTTCTGTTGCCTTACCTTCTCATCTGCAGAAGCCTTTGCTTCAGCTATAAGGGCATCATACTTCGTATTGCTGTAGTCTGAACGGTTAAAGCCGCCGCCGGTCACCCATATATCCAGATATGTCATAGGATCGTCATAATCCGGGAACCAGTTTGCATACACGATTTCATAATCTCTTGCTTTTACAGCTTCAAGTCTCTGTTTGGAAGGTACGTTAACAAGCTCTATCTTAATGCCAAGATTATTTAACAGCATATCCTGCAATGCTTCACAATACATCCTCGCCTCTGCAGTATCTGCCCCCAGGAGCTTTAAGGTCGGGAACTGGTCTGCTGTCATGTTGAGGTCCTTAAGTGCTGCAGTAAAATATTCCTTTGCTTTTGCCGGATCAGCCTTCGCTGCAAGTCCGTCAATAGGATTTTCTGCTGCAAACCTGTCTTTGAGACCCATTATATTATCAGGTACATATCTTACTGCAGGAGCAGCTCTCTTGAATACGACCTTTGCAAGAGATTCCCTGTCTATAGCACTGGATACTGCTTTTCTGAAGTTTACATTTCCCAATATCTTGCCGTATTCCTTGCTGCTGTAGTTGAACTGCAGCCAATACAGTCCTCCGTTCTGCATCATCTTTACTTTTCCATTCTGGATATATGTATCTAGTAATTCTGATGGAACAGTTGTAAAGTCAAGCTCTCCAGCCTCGAACATATTGACTGCCGTCTTCAGGTCTGATACTATCGGACATTCAATAACATCCATCTTTATCTGTTCTGCATTCCAGAAGTCAGGATTCTTGGCCAGTGTTACACTTTCTTCATGCTTCCACTCCTTGACGATATATGGCCCGTTATAAACCATTTTGTCCGGCTCTGCTGCAAAAGCTTCACCATGTTTGGCAACTACGTCCTCCCTTGAAGGCAGGAAGCACACAAAGCCCAGAAGCCTCAGGAAATATCCCGTAGGATTCTCAAGGGTGATCACCAGAGTCTTGTCATCGGTTGCTTTTACTCCAACCTGTGACTTGTCTGTGATCTCACCGGCATAGTATTTGGCTGCATTCTTGATGTAGAAGCCCATAACCTCAGCATAGGATGCAGCGGTTTTGGGATCTAAAAGCCTGAATATGGAGTATTCAAAATCCTGAGCCTTTACCGGAACGCCATCGCTCCATTTTGAATCTCTCAAATGGAAGGTGTATGTAAGTCCGCCAGGTGAGATATCCCACTTTTCTGCCACACCGGGTATCACTTTGCCGTCATAAACTCTTACAAGTCCTTCGAGCACATGGCCTGCCACGAAGAAGGAATAAAGGTCTGTACCGATCTGAGGGTCGATGTTCGGTGGTTCTGATTCCATAAGAATACTGATAGACTTTTCGGATGCGGCAGGTGCTGCCGGATCTGGTGCTTCTCCCTGTGCAGGCGCCTTGGGAGCACATGCCGAGAGTAGTGTGCTGAGAGCAAGGATCAACGCCAGGCAAATCATCAATGATTTTCTTTTCATGAATCTGCTTCCCCCTTAATTTTTTAATAAAAAAAACCAATAGAAAATATAATTATTTTCTACTGGATTTTGGATACGTGGATTGGTAAACAAAGCAGTAGCTTTACAGCTTTTTTATTCACTTATACAATGCTATATTCGTTGCAAAAGTGAATTTCCCTGCTAGCTCCAGTAAAAATTCTTAATTTTTTATATATTCAGTTTTCCCCATTTTCAAATCAAAATTATAGATAATCCTTATCCGCTACCGAGCTTGCCAGCCTTCTAAATACTGTAAACAGCTTGAAGGCTTGTATATAATCCTCACACTCATAGGAGGTCACTCTATCGGCAACCCTTATGACTCCCGGTACATAGGTGCTCATCTCTGCCATTACTGCCGTATTCCATTCAAACTCCATATGTATCGGCGGTTTGGACTTATATAGGCAGCCATATTGCTCCAGGTTTTCCGTCACTTTTTGGGCAGCCGCCCTGAGTTTTTCTCTGACCTTGTCCACGGGCTCACAGAGAGCTGAATACCTGCCAATGCTTTTCTTTACTGTGACAGCTTCAATGGACGGAAATACCCTTTTCAACTGCTCCATTGTGACATCATCACCGCTTACCATCAGTACAGGTACGCCGTAATAACCTGCCACCTCAGCATTTATCTCGGCTTCTCCCACCGGCTTTCCATTGATCCTTAACTCCCTCAGTGTTGTAGGACTATAGGTATGATCCATTATTGCCATAGGAGTGCCGAAACGCCCGTGATAGCCTATGAACATCACACCGCTGAATGTACCGTCAATTCCACCCATCATGGAAAGCATCTTGTCGGTGCCGCAGGACAGTAGGAAATCCCCCTTCAGAAGTTCAATCGGAATATTGAGCATGTTTCCATGGGAGTCTCCTATTACCGCCAAGCCTCCACCCTGGTTTATGCCCTCTATCACCGCATTGGCCTCTCCTGCCATAAGCCTTCTGGCTTCACTGTAGAATGCGTTTTCCACCACACCCGTCTGCTGAGTGCTGACAATGCCGCCAATACCCTCCAGGTCGATAGATACATAGATTTTCTTCATTATCATTCCTCCCTCTTAAAATATCGAAGCTGTTCCAGTCTGATTCTTGTCCAGATCCTCCCTGTATTCATCACTTCCTATATTAAAACTGTTGATCACAGTACTGCCTTCTCTTCCTGTTGCGTGTACATATCTGCCATCCCCTATGCAGACAGCCACATGCCCGGGGAAGAAAAACAGGTCTCCCGGCTTTGCTTCTTCTCTTTTAATCGTTTTCATGTACTGCTGCTGAGGTCCTGCGTCTCTAGGGAGCAGTATCCCGTTTACCATATAGGCCATTCCCGACAGTCCGGAGCAGTCTATCCCGAAGTGGCTCTTGCCGCCCCACCTGTATTGGGTCCCCAGATAGTCCAATGCTGCCGACACTATGCTGCTGCGAAGTTTATCCTCTTCAGCCGCACCGGACAGCTTTTGTACCTTCCTTGCGAAGCCTCCCCTTATCCAGCCCCAGCTGCCGTCAGCAAGTCCGACCTTTTCCCATTTGTCCTCGTTTTTGCCCGTATATTCTACCAGGCAGCCTCTGACAAGTGTAGCCGCCACCCGGCTTCCATATTGGGGCTCTGCCATTACATCGGTAATCAGGTTCCATATGATATAGTCACTGCCCTGCCATTTTTCCGCCTTTTTGCTGTCAATGCATATATCATCCTTATGGATATACCCATAATAGTCATAGACAGTCCTTACCTTGTACCAGGGATCGCTCACTATATCAACAAGCTCCACTACCATCCCGTGGAGTACTTCGTCAGCCAGTTCGCTGTCATAGTCGGGCTTCAGTCTCAATGATGCTACGTTTTTCAATACTACAGCTCTGTCCATCACTCTGCTCCTTTCATTTTAATCCCACAATTCCGAGGCCATGGCTGTCAGGTATGGAGTGTGTACTACCCTTTACAATTACTCCACCTTCTATGGGGTCCTCAGCCATAAGCTCCACAGCATCCAGATCGACCCTGGTTATATTAAGCTTGCCGCATGCCAGATGTGCAGCAGCAGTGATGCCTATCTTGCTCTCTATCATGCTGCCAAGCATGCATTCCACTCCACAGCTTTCTGCCATGGCATTGATCCTCAGCGCATTATGCAGTCCGCCGCACTTCATCAGTTTTATATTCAGTATGTCCGCCGCTCTCAGCTTCAGCAGCCTGAAGCCGTCCTCAGGAAGAAAAAGCGATTCATCGGCCATTATAGGGGTCTCCACATTATCTGTAACGAATTTGAGCCCTTCTATATCATGTGCCTTAACAGGCTGCTCCACCAGCTCGATATTCATTCCCATATCCTCAAGCCTTCTGATCGTCTTTACCGCTTCCTTGGCTATCCAGCCCTGGTTCGCATCAAGTCTCAGCTTTATGTCATTTCCTACCGCTTCTCTTATCTTCCTTATCCTGACTATATCAAGCTCGCAGTCCAAGCCAACCTTTGTCTTTAATGTTTCGTAGCCCCTGCTTACATAAGCTGCAGCATCCTCAGCCATTTCCTCCGGTGAGTTCACACTTACGGTAATGTCTGATACCACCTCTTTCCTGGCACCCCCAAACAGCTTGTATAGGGGAAGCTTGAAATGCTTGCCGTACAAATCATACAAGGCCATATCCACTGCCGCCTTGGCACTGGTGTTCCTGAATATGGAGCTGTGCAGCTTTTTCATCAGAGGATCGAATTCCTCAATATCCATACCTATGATTGCAGGCCTGATAAAGTTCATCACTGCTCCTTGTATAGAATCCAGTGTGTCTCCCGTTATGACCGCTGTCGGGGGAGCACCTCCGAATCCCACCTGCCCATCATCGCTGTATACCCTTACAATTATACTCTCACATACGTTTGTCTGCCTCAGCGCTGTCTTGAAGGTCTTCTTGAGAGGTGTGGTAAGTACCGACGTCTCAATGTCCTTTATCTTCATACTATTCCTCCTATTTATTCCGATGCTTGCGCATTTTATAACTGCTCATCGGAATACTTTCATTGCTACTTTATTCCGCTCATGTGTTCATATATAACTCTTGAGAGCTCTGCTATATACTTTCTTCCGGTGATATTGTCCTTTAGTCCTGTAGCAAATATCCCCAGCATATAATCGCCCTCAGCCAGGTATACGATACCTGCATCATGATTTATCCCATCAAGCTCTCCGGTTTTGTGTGCAACCTTGATATCCACCGGCAGCTCCCTTATCATATAGTCCCTGCCAACTACGATACTCATTATCGAAAGCATCTCCGCACATGCTTCCTCAGTCAGTATACTGCCGGTATAAAGCTTTTCCAGAAGTACTGCCACATCCAGGGGTGTTGTAAGGTTCTGCCTGCCCTGCCTGACCGCCTCAAAGTCCATCATTTTCCGTTGCAGTACTGTTCCTTTAAGCCCCAG
The DNA here is from genome assembly GCA_964574195.1 of uncultured Clostridiaceae bacterium. Classification (GTDB taxonomy): domain Bacteria; phylum Bacillota; class Clostridia; order Lutisporales; family Lutisporaceae; genus BRH-c25. The sequence continues at coordinate 7,929 of CAZNMO010000050.1, forward strand.
TGCTTCAGCGGTATTGTTTATATTCTCCTGTCCCAGGATATCTATCATTATATTGGTCGCCGTATTGTCACTAATGGTCATCATCAGTATTATCAGGTCTCTTATGGTATAAAGGTCGGTGTTCATACAGCTGATGATGCTGAAGTCCACCTTCTGCCCGCTGCTTATGCTTACCTTGCTGTCCAGATCAAGCTTTCCCACCAGCTGGCTTCTGAAGGCTTCTATCATTATCAGTAGCTTTATCGTGCTTGCCGAGGGCAGCTGTCTTCCTGCATCTCTTTCGTACATCAGGATACCCCTGGACAAATCCTTCAATATTATGGAGAAGCTCCCCTCCATGGTTTCCAGCTCTTTTTCTATTACTTTCTCTATAGTCAACGATCTCACACTCCTGTAGCATGAATTTGGAATCATACCAATGAAAAAAGCAGAAAGGTAACCCTTTCTGCCGGATATCATTTACGTACCAGGAAGAGTTGATATTCTCTCCTGCGATAAATGACGCAGCATAAATGCTGTTGAACTATGGCAGAACAAACTCTCTGCCATAAGTGTCATATTTGATTTATTACATAATATACGCTGTAAATTGTAAAAATCCTCCATGGGGCCAAAATATTTTTAATTGAAACAAGCAGCCCAATATGCTATTTTTAATTATATAGAAGCATTGCAGCTTCTTGAAAAACTGTATATTTAAGGAGGATCAACATGTTTTATCCAGAAGATTCATTATATATAGTCGGCAACTCAAAATCTCAGATGAACAATCCCATAACCCAGCTTTACGGCCAATTTTTCATCGGCTTCATTGTCGAAAAATCAACCGGTAAAATAATAGATGTCGAGTGCAACGCCATTATCTCACTTACTAACAAAATACTCAAGGATATCCTTATTGAAGAAAACATGGCCACTGATTATGAAACCATTAAAGACCAGATCACGCTCAGATATCTGGGCTCCTCCCAGAAAGCAATATTGGTGGCCTTCAAGGATGCGCAGAAAAAATACCTGGATTTCAAGAGCGGCAAGCCTGTAGAACTTTAACGCCTTTACTCAGCCTATACAATGTGACAGGCAACATAGTGGCCCGGTGCGGCTTCCTTGTACAACGGCATTTCGCTTCCACATATCTCTTTTGCATATTTGCATCTGCCCTTGAACCTGCAGCCGGGTGCCGGATTGATCGGGCTCGGCACATCACCCTCCAGCAATATCCTATGCCTGTTCTTTTCTATGTCGGGATCAGGTATCGGTATTGCAGACAGCAGGGCCTGAGTATACGGATGCAGCGGATTTGCATACAATTCACCGCTTGCTGCCAGTTCTACCATTGTCCCCAGGTACATTACAGCCACCCTGTCTGAAATATGCTTTACCATGCTCAGGTCATGGGCTATGAAAAGGTAAGTGAGGTTCATATCCTTCTGAAGCTTGATAAGCAGGTTTACGACCTGGGCTTGTATTGATACATCCAATGCAGAGATTGGCTCGTCACATACTATGAATTTTGGTT
>CAZNMO010000050.1:9457-13708 GCA_964574195.1 uncultured Clostridiaceae bacterium
TCTATGGCGAGAGCCCTTGCGACACCTATCCTCTGTCTCTGACCTCCGCTGAATTCATGGGGGAATCTGCTGGCATGCTCCTTGTTGAGTCCAACAGTCTGAAGCAGCTCATATATCCGCGCCATCCTGTCCTTTCCTGAGAAGATCCCATGTATATCAATACCCTCACCAATTATATCTCCTACAGTCATTCTAGGATTAAGAGAAGCATATGGATCCTGGAATATCATCTGTGCCTGCTTCGTAAACTCCTTCTGCTCCTTCTTCGACATTGAATGCACATCCTTGTCGTCAAAAAGCACCTTGCCTCCGGTAGCCTCATAAAGCCTTATCATAGTCCTTCCGGTAGTCGACTTTCCACAACCAGATTCTCCTACCAGACCAAGAGTCTCCCCTTCATATATATCGAAGGAAACATCGTCAACAGCCTTTAAAGTCAGACCGTTCCCTACATTGAAGTACTTTTTCAGGTTATTTACTTGTATAAGCTTTTTCCTCTCATTCATTGGCGCATTCCCTCCCTATTCCCTCAGGTCTTGTAACTGCAGGCGAATCGGGATGCATCAGCCAGCAGGCTGCACTGTGTCCCTCCCTGCATTCTTTCATTTCAGGTTGATGCTTATAACAGACCTTCATGGAATATTTGCACCTGGCCGCAAAACCGCAGCCAACCGGCGGTGAGAACAGGTCAGGGGGCGTACCGATAATGGGTATAAGCTCTTCCTTATGCCCCGCATCAAGCCTGGGCACCGATTTCAACAGGCCCCATGTGTACGGATGCTGAGGATTGTAGAATATCTCTTCAATAGTACCTGATTCCACCACCTTGCCTGCATACATCACTATGACTCTTTCAGCTATGTTGGCGGCAACACCCAGGTCATGGGTTATCAGTATGATCGATGTATCTATCTTCTGCTTCAATCCCTTCATAAGATCCAGTATCTGTGCCTGAATAGTAACATCCAGTGCAGTGGTCGGCTCATCTGCTATCAGCAGCTTTGGGTTGCATGCCAGGGCTATGGCGATCATTGCCCTTTGCCGCATACCGCCGCTGAATTCGTGGGGATACTGGTTGACCCGGCTTTCGGGGTTGGGTATTCCTACAAGCTTAAGCATTTCAACTGCTTTTTCCATTGCCTGCTTCTTTTTCATCTTCTGATGCTGCATAAGCCCTTCAGCTATCTGCTTGCCTACAAGCATAGTCGGAGAAAGCGAGGTCATGGGGTCCTGGAATATCATCCCTATTTCGGAGCCCCTTATAGCTTCCATCTGTTTTCTTTTGTAGTGTGTAATATCCTTGCCATTAAAAATGATGCTTCCGGATTTCAGTCTGCCAGGAGGTGATGGGATCAGCTTCATTATGGATTTGGCAGTAACGCTCTTGCCACAGCCTGATTCTCCAACAACTGCGATAGCTTCAGCCTTATATAGGTCAAAGGTGACTCCCCTGACAGCCTGGACCTCTCCTGCATATGTGTCGAAGGACACGTGCAGGTCTTTCACTTCCAATATTTTTTCCCTTTCCATCTTCTTCACCCCCTACTTTCTCAGCCTTGGATCCAAAGCATCCCTCAGACCGTCGCCCAGAAGGTTCAGAGAAAGCATGGTCAGACTTATGAATACTGCCGGTATAAGCAGCTCAAACGGATAAATCTCAAATACCTGCGCCCCCATGTTGGCCAGCTGCCCCCAGCTGGAAAGCGGAGGCTGTATCCCAATTCCTATGAATGAGAGGAAGGCCTCATAAAATATTGCGCTGGGTACTGCCATGGTGAGGGTCACTATTATTACTCCGAGAGTATTAGGGATAAGATGCTTGAATATGAGCCTTTTTGAGTCTGCGCCCAAGGTCTTCGCCGCGAGCACGAATTCCTGTTCCTTGAGCTGAAGTATCTGCCCTCTTACCAGTCTGGCCATCCTGAGCCAGCCGGTTATTGCAAAGGCAAGTATGATAGGCAGTATGCCCGATCCCACTATTACCATTATCAGAATTATGAATATCAGCTCAGGAATAGAGATCATAATATCAACGAACCTCATTATGATCATGTCCGCTTTGCCGCCCATATAACCGGACAGTCCGCCTATGATTATTCCAAGTATGGTTTCGATCAGTGCTGCAGACAGTCCTATGAAAAGCGACACCCTCGCTCCCATCCACACTCTGGCCCACATGTCTCTCCCCAATGCATCGGTACCGAACCAGTGGTCCTTTCCCGGGGGCTGGTGAAGCAGTTCCAGGTTATTGGTATTATAGGTGTATTCCGTCATAAAAGGTCCAACTATCGACATGAACGTAAAGAGTATAATTATTACCATACCGGTCATGGCGACCTTGTTCTTCTTGAGCCTTCTCCAGGCATCCTGCCAATATGTCATGCTGGGCCTGTTTATAGTTTCGCTGAACTCCTCATCTATACCGACGTGGGTAAACAATTCCTTGTCAATATCAACCACTCTTCATCCCCCCTTATTTTGAGACCCTGATTCTTGGGTCTACAAATCCATAAACTATATCAACAATAAAATTCATGAATATTACGAAAGCACCGTAGAAAACAGTCAGCCCCAGTACCAGAGTATAATCCAGGTTCTGAATGCCGTTTACGTAATGCTTTCCCAAACCAGGTATTGCAAAGATCTTTTCTATGACAAAGGTACCTGTGATCAACATTGCCACGATCGGTCCCAGCACGGTTATGACCGGAAGTATCGCATTCCTTATCTGGTGCTTCCAAACTATTTTATAAATTGGAAGGCCTTTTGCTTCAGCCGTCAGTATGTAATCCTGTCCGGTTATCTCCAGCATGCTCGCCCTCATAAGCCTGGCCACCAGCGCCAGGGTGTTGAGGCCCAAGGCAATGGACGGAAGTATGGTATATTCGAAGCCCTTCCATTGTGCCACCGGCAGCAGCTTGAGCTTTACGGCAAATATATACTGCAGCAGGCCTCCTATAATGAAACTCGGCACCGATACCCCGATAACTGCAATTATCATGCTCCCGTAATCCCACCCTTTGTTGTGGTTGAGTGCAGATATTACACCCAGTATAAGTCCTATGGGGATCGCCAACAGCAGAGCCCTGATACCCAACTCTGCCGAGTTCGGAAAAGCATTTGCGATGACCTGGTCAACTGTCCTGTTCTTGTATTTGAGAGAATAGCCCATATTACCGGAAAGCAGGTTCTTGATATACTTCGCATACTGAACATACACAGGCTTGTCAAGGCCATAATATTTCATCATATTTTCCCTGATCACCGGAGTTGTCTTATCTGATGTGAAGGGGTCACCAGGAAGGACTCTGATCAGAAAAAATACGATCGTTGTCAAAATCCAGATAGTGACTAGTGAAACAAAAAGCCTTTTCAAAATATACCTTAGCAACAACAGCACCTCCCATAAAAATTAAAAAGGCAAAAAGGACAAGCCTTTCTGCCGAATTTCATTTACGTTGAATAAATGACGCAGCATACTGACAACTCCAAATCGACGTTGCAGACGATCCCTGCAAGGTGTGTTCAAAGCTTCAGTATATATATTTATCAGGAACATCCCTATTGCTTTGTATATTATAATACGCCAACTTTTTCAGAATTCCTTCTGGATAAACAAAATTTTTTCAGATAAATCTGATTATCTATTTTTTCAGAAAAAAGGAGCGGTTTGAAGTGAAGTGCACTTCATTACCCGCTCCTTCTGAAAGCTCTATTTGCTTGTCAGTTTCATTGTATCTCTTGCTATCATCAGCTCTTCATTTGTAGGGATCAAAAGTACTTTTACCTTTGAACCGTCCTTGGAGATATCTGTTTCCTTGCCTCTTACGTTGTTCTTGGCATCGTCCACTTCTATTCCCAGGAAGCACATGTCTTTGCATATGTCTCTTCTCATCTCTGTGGAATTCTCACCAAGTCCGGCAGTGAATATGACTGCATCAACGCCGTTCATGACAGCTGCATAAGCACCGATATACTTCTTGACCTTGTGAACGTATACTTCAAGAGCCAGCTGTGCTCTTTCATTTCCCTTTTCAGCAGCCTGCTCAATATCCCTGAAATCGCTGCTTACGCCTGAAATGCCCAATACACCTGACTTCTTGTTGAGCATGCCGTCTACCTGAGCAACACTCATGTTTTCCTTCTCGGCAACATACTTGATTATTGCTGGATCTATATCACCGCTTCTTGTTCCCATTGCAAGACCTTCGAGAGGTGTAAAGCCCATGCTGGTCTCAACTGATTTTCCAT
>CAZNMO010000050.1:13718-23864 GCA_964574195.1 uncultured Clostridiaceae bacterium
TGCTACACTGGCCCCATTGCCCAAATGGCAGGTTATGAGCTTCAGCTCTTCAAGGGGCTTTCCAAGCATAGCTGCTGCTCTTTCAGCTACATACTTGTGTGAGGTTCCGTGGAAGCCGTATCTTCTGATCCTGTACTTTTCGTAGAATTCATAGGGAATAGCATATATGTATGCTTCCTTTGGCATTGTCTGGTGGAAGGCTGTATCGAATACTCCCACCATAGGAACGTTGGGCATGATCTGCTTGCAGGCTTCAATACCCATTATGTTCGGAGGATTGTGCAGCGGAGCTATTTCAATGCAGTCCTTGAGAGCCTTCATTACTTCATCGTCAAGTACTACTGAATAAGCAAACTTTTCTCCTGCATGAACGACCCTGTGGCCAACAGCGCTTATCTCGCTCATGTCCTTAATAACTCCGTAATTCTTGTCCAAAAGTGCATCTACAAGTGTCTGCAAAGCTTCCTTGTGAGTAGGCATAGGCCTTTCGATGGTTATCTTGTCTGAACCCGTTGGCTGATGCTTAAGTACTGACCCTTCTATACCGATCCTTTCTGCAAGACCCTTGGCGATAACTTCTTCATTCCGCATGTCCATCAGTTGATATTTCAATGACGAACTGCCGCAGTTGATTACCAGAACTTTCATATAATATGTACCTCCCCAAAAAAATATATATCCTGTATTCTTTTCTATATAAATAGATTTTTTCCTGCTTTTTTTGCAAAATTATTAACAAAGAATAGTATTTCCCTTTTCCATTACTTAATTACTCATACAATTGTGCAAAATATGGTAGAATAGAAAAAAACAGGCGTTGGGTACATAAACAAAAACCATGGAGTGATAACATGAAAACTGTAGGTATAATATCTGAATATAATCCTTTCCACAATGGACACAAATACCACATTGAAGCAGCGAAAGAGGCCTGCAGCGCCGATCACTGCGTATGCATAATGAGCGGCAGCTTCGTCCAGCGAGGTGAGCCAGCCGTCTTCGACAAATGGACAAGAGCAGAGATGGCAGTTCTGAATGGAGCCGACCTTGTGATCGAGCTTCCGGTCGTATATGCCTGCCAGCCTGCTGAAATATTTGCTCTGGGCTCAATTAAGATCTTGAATGCTCTTGGAGTCATCGACTTTATTTGCTTTGGCAGCGAACTGGGAGATACCGATTCGCTTCATACCCTTGCAAGGCTGCTTCACGATGAGCCGGAAGCCTTCAAGCTGCTGCTGAAAAAGCAGCTGGAGCTGGGTGTATCATATCCCAGGGCAGTATCCGCAGCTCTGTCCTCCTACCTGGGCACAGGATCCGAAGCAGTGACAAGCGATATCCTTGGAAACCCCAACAATGTACTGGGGATCGAATATATCAAGGCGCTGATGGCTCTCCACAGCACCATAGAGCCTATAGCGGTGAAGCGGATGGCCAGCGGACATAATGATACCGGAATAACAGGCTCCATCGCCAGCGCTACAGCTATACGGCATGAAATCAAAGAGAACGGAATAACTGATAAGGTCAGACAGGCAATGCCGGATAATTGTACCTCCCTGATCGAAGCTTCCATGAAAACCGGACGGAAGCCCTTGTTTCTGGAAAGCTTCTCCGACCTATTGCTATATAAGCTTCGCACAATGGGAGAGGTTGAACTGGGGAATTTTCTCAATGCAAGAGAAGGAATAGAGAATAGGCTGAAGAAGTTCTCCCATTCCTGCACCGGCATGGAGGAGCTGCTTGAAGCCGTGAAAACAAAGCGATATACCCGCACTTATCTGCAGCGGCTGCTCTGCCATATACTGCTGGATATGAAGAAGCAGGATATTGCTGTGTTCAAAGCTCATGACTGTCCGGCATACATCAGGGTACTGGCCTTCAATGAAAAGGGCACAAGGCTGCTGAAGGAGATAAAAAGCCGTTCCTTGTACCCGGTCATTTCAAAGGTAGCGGATTTCAGCAGCAGAGACGAGAGGATCAATAAAATGTTCAGCTATGATTTGATGTCAACAAATATATACAACCTGGGCTATAAGGATCCCTCCAACAAAAAAGGAATGGAGGACTTCCTCCGATCACCCATTTACTACAGGAAGTAGAGCAAAACGTTGCCCGTTATTCATAATCCCAAGCTGCCTCAAATATAATAAAATATACTGTATCATTTATATTTAGAGGTATAGCATGAAGAAGAACAATATTCCTACTCTGATTTTCTCCGCAGTTTTCTGTCTGCTTGTCGCAACAATCGTCATATATCCCAATGAAGCCTTTGCCTCCGCCAGGGACGGCCTCATGCTGTGGTTCAACGTAGTTCTCCCGTCACTGCTTCCCTTCTTTATATGCGCTGAGATCATGATAGGGCTTGGAATAGTCAGCTTCTTCGGAGCAGTCTTCAAGCCTCTTTTCAGACCAGTTATCAAGGTGCCCGCCGAGTGCTCCTACAAATACTTTATGAGCAACGCCTCAGGCTACCCGGTAGTTTCCAGGATAACCACCAAACTGCGCCAGGAAAAGCTCTGCACCCGCATCGAAGGTCAGAGGCTCCTAAGCCTGTGCAGCACCTCCGGCCCGCTTTTCATAATCGGCGCTGTAGCCACAGGCATTTTGAACGCTCCTGTCATAGGCCTTCTGCTTGCAGCTGCTCATTATCTATCTGCTGTTACCATTGGTTTCTTTATAAGATTTTACGGAAAAGAAGCTTCGCAGGACCGCAGAAGTGCATATTCTGATCCGATAACAGAAATGCTGGACTACAGAAGTAAGGATGGTCGTCCCATCGGACAGCTTATAGGCGACTCTGTAAAAAATGGTATAAATCTTATACTTTTGATAGGGGGGTTCATAATTCTATTCTCTGTAGTCACCAGAATGCTCAAGATTTCCGGTGTCCTCGGATTCATGGCCATGGCGCTGTCAAAAGCCGTCCCTATCAAAGCCTTCAATCCCGATATGGCAGCCAGCTTCCTGATAGGCTTTCTGGAAGTTACCAATGGGATAAAGGAATGTGCGGCACTTCAGGTGTCTCTTGTTTACAAGGTGGTCATGGCAAGCTTCATGATCGGCTTTGGAGGTCTCTCCGTCAATGCTCAGGTCATGAGTATCATATCCGAATCTGACCTGAGATTTGATGTTTATTTCCTTTTCAAGCTGCTACAAGGCTTTTTCGCAGCTGCATACTCCTATCTGCTCACAGTATTTTTCTCGGAGTTTCCTGTCTTCAAGGCTTATGGGCATGCCGCCTCACCAATATGGTATCCTGTAGCTGCCGGCAACTGGCGGTACTTCCTGCTCAATTCCTCTGTTTACCTTATACTGGTGCTCTCTTTCATGCTGATCGTATCCTTTATGAGCATCAAAAAAAGGCTTATGATTCTAAAGCCTTTTCGATAGGTATATTTATTTAAATTTATCAGCTCTTGAAATTTTTTAGTTCATCCCTATTGGTCCTGATAGTCTCCATGACATTGGCGGCATGCTTTTCAAGCTCTCCAAGCAGTTCATCCGCATATGCTTTTGAACCGAGCCTTATTTTCTTGGCATCAATCTGGGCGGCAATAATTATTTCCTTGGCCTGCTCATTTGCTTTCTTTACCAGGTCGCTTTCACTTATAAGCTCCTGGATCTTCTTGTCCGCTTCCTTTTTAAGCAGTTCAGCCTCTTTTTCCGCCTCTGCCAGCACCCTTTGACGTTCTTCCTTGATCTTGACGGTTTTTTCTTCACAGTCACGTCTCAGGTTCTCTGCTTCCTTTTTGGCTTCGATAAGGATCTTCTGACGCTCTTCCTTGATCCATTGTGCCTGCTTTATCTCATCGGGCAGCTTGATTCTTATATCTTTTATGATCTCCTGCAACTCTTCCTTGTTTATAACCGACTTACTGGACAGGGGTAGATTAGGAGCCTTTTCCAGTATGTCCTCAAGGGCGTCAAGTAACAACATAACCTCCATTATATCACGACCTCCTACCTAAATCTTTTATGTATTTCTTCCTCTATGATCTCCGGAACCAAGCCCCTGATACAGCCCCCAAGTGATGACACTTCCTTGACCAGACTGGAGCTCAGGTATGAGTACTTGCTGCTTGTCATCATAAAGACCGTTTCTATTTCCGGATTCATTTTCTTGTTCATAAGTGCCATCTGGAGCTCATATTCAAAATCCGAAACAGCCCGCAGGCCTTTCACTATCGCATTGGCATTCTTACTCTTTGCGTATTCTGTAAGAAGTCCTGAAAAACTGTCTATCTCAACATTCTTTATAGAACCACAGGTTTTTCTCAGTAGATCTACCCTCTCTTCAACAGTAAAGAGAGGCTTTTTATTGGGATTATTAAGAACCGCTACTATTACCTTGTCAAAAAGCGCCCCTGACCTTGTGATTATGTCAATATGCCCGTTAGTAGCAGGGTCAAAGCTGCCTGGACAAATGGCAATTTTCATTTCTTATTCCTCCTCATGCTGCATCTGATTGACTGTCTTGTAAAATGACAGGCTGGTATTTGAGTATTGCTTCACACGGTATAGAACCAGGTTCCCCACCTTGTCAGGCATGGCATCCTTCGTGTCGTGCTCTGCTATTATCAAACCATCATCTGCGAGTATCGGGTTTGCAGCTATGCAAACCAGGGCATTTTGTGCCATTCCCTTGCTGTAAGGAGGATCTATGAAAATTATGTCAAACTGCTTATTATTTATATGCAGCTTTTTTATTGCCGTTTCATAGTCAGTATTGTAAACTTCAGCACCTTCTTGTATTTTCATGTGCTCCAGGTTCCCCTTCAGTACCTTGATGCTCTTGATACTGGAATCAATAAAAACCACATGCTTTGCGCCACGGCTCAAAGCTTCAATACCTATACCTCCGGTGCCTCCGAACAGATCCAGGAAACTGCTGTCGATGACAGTTTCTCCAAGTATATTAAAAAGGGATTCCTTGACTTTATCTGAAGTAGGGCGAATTTCCATACCTTCAATACGATCAAGCCTTCTCCCTCTGAACTCTCCTGCGATAACCCGCAAAGAACTACCTCCTTCCATACAATTATGCTCTATATCCAACCGCTTAACTGTATGCTTTAGAAAGTATTATTCTCATATTTCAAAAACACTATTAAGCACGTAAGCTACCAACATAATATATTTTTATTTTAGCATATGTACTATTATTTTACAAAAGCTTTATATAAAATGCGACAAAGTTGCTGAATAATGCGGCGTATTCGTTTCGGGTTTCGCGTTACGCGTTACGCGTGGAACGGCTTAGGCTTGGCTTCGAAGTCAATATCCTTCACTGCGTTCAGGATGACACGTGAATGCGTTTATAATGATACTCTCCCGTCATCCTGAGTGAAACGAAGGATCTTACCCTTAATTCACATTTCTTCTATATTATTTATAATTTATTTTTCTGAATAAAAAAACAAATATTGAACAACATATATATCAGGGATGTTAGTTAATTGTGGGTTTGAGATTTACTTCTCACATTCGCCCTACAGAATCGATCCGACTATTTGGGTGTATTCTGAAAACTATATTTCCCCATAGAGCTCTTCCTTCAATTTCTCCTCTCCCGATACTGGTGTCGGATACTTTATGATAAGCATAAAGTATTGTCACCAGTATTTTTTTCTGTATACGGCCGGCACAGAACAAAGGCGGCTTTGCCGCATTTGCCTGCCATGTTCCTTTTTCGACGCAGGCGAAAATTCTGGCACGGCATATAAAAATAGCGCCGACCTTTAGGTCAGCGCTATTACTTTATTATCTTCTGCCTGACATGTTTCTTTCTGCCTGCTCAATCATCCTTCTTACCATTTCTCCGCCTACTTTACCGCATTCCCAGGATGTCTTATCTCCATTGTAGCCTGTGAGGTCTGTTCCTAGTTCTGTTGCTATCTGATCTCTGAATGTCTTTAAAGCAGCTTTTGCTTCTGGCACTAAAGTCTGATTTGAGTTACCTGTATTTCTTTGCATATGTAGCACCTCCTGTTTATTTTGCTAATATTAATTTACTCCATTTATAAATATTTAAACTGTGTAAATTATGTTAACAAAGGAAATAAAATATGTGACAAAAGCTGGTCTATGCAAAAAAATAAAAGATACTTCGCTACACTCAGTATGACAGTGACTTTCGTTTATCAGGTGTGGACAACACGCAGTAATTCTGAGCTTCGAAGCATCTTATAGCTTTTAATTCAGCGTTATTTCCTCCAGTATCTTCTGGAACCTGCGGTCAAGTATTTCCTTCATCCGTTTGTAATCCTCTCCGGTCAGCTTGTCATATTCATATACGTACTCTACGGCTTCCTTTGAAAGCTTCAACAACTTTACATCCCTGAAGATATCCGCAAGCTTGAAGCCAGGAAGTCCATGCTGTCTCTGCCCCAGTATCTCCCCACTGCCTCTGAACTCAAGATCTTTTTCAGCGACCTCAAAGCCGTTTTCTGTTTTTGTCATGTATCTGAGCCTTTCCTGAGCGGCTTCACTCCGGGTATCGGATATAAGCACACAGTAAGATTGATGTTCCCCCCTGCCGACCCTTCCGCGAAGCTGATGCAGCTGTGCCATTCCGAACCGGTCCGCATCCTCGATGACCATTATGGTTGCATTAGGTATATTTACTCCAACCTCTATTACTGTCGTGGATACAAGTATCTGGAGCTTGTTTTTCCGGAAGCTCTCCATGACCTCATTCTTCTCGTCCGCCTTCATCTTCCCATGCAGCAGCCCTACCTTGTACCTGTTGAAATACCGTTCACTTATCTCTTCTCTATATTCAACTGCAGAGTTCAGCTCCAGCTTCTCGGATTCCTCAACCAGAGGACAGACGAAATACGCCTGTCTTCCCGCATCAAGCTCATTTTTCACAAAGTTCATCAATCTTTCTTTCTTGGCAGTATCAACGAAATATGTCTTGACCGCCTTCCTGCCGGGAGGCATTTCATCAATGATCGAAACATCCAGGTCGCCATAAACTATAAGTGAAAGTGTTCTTGGAATAGGTGTTGCAGTCATGACCAGCATATCCGGATTTTCACCTTTTGCCGAAAGCATAGCCCTCTGCCTTACACCGAAACGGTGCTGCTCATCGGTTATGACAAGTCCAAGCTTGTTGTAGCTTACTGAATCCTGTATCAGAGCATGGGTACCCACAAGTATATCCAGCTCTCCCGTCTGAGCTCCTGTAACTACCCTGTTCTTTTCTTTGGCAGTCATGCTCCCGGTCAGCAGTCCGACTGTGATCCCGGTATTGTTGAATAATTGCTCCAGTGTACACATGTGCTGCTCAGCCAATATCTCCGTGGGTGCCATCATTATTCCCTGGTAGCCGCTCCGTACGCACTTGAACAATGCCAGGGCAGCGATGGCAGTCTTTCCTGAGCCTACATCCCCTTGAACCAGCCTGTTCATTATAGCATCGCTTTCCATATCCCTGCTTACTTCCTCAAATACCCGGAGCTGTGCTGATGTCAGCTTGAAGGGGAGCTTCCCTATAAAATCCTTTATCTCATCTACCTTATCAAAAGTGATACCTTTTTTTCCTTCATTATTTGTCCTTTTAACATGCACAAGCCCGGACTGCATCATGAAAAACTCTTCAAAAATGAGCCTTTTTCTTGCCATTTCCAACTTTTCCATCGTATCCGGGAAATGTATGTTGTTAATGCAGAAATTTATCTCAGCCAGACTGTATTTTTTTCTCAGATCCTCCGGAAATACATCAGTCAGCTTTTCATTGATATGCTGCAGCACATTATACAATGCTTTTCTGAAATCCTTCTGTGTCAAACCCTCTGTAAGAGAGTAGTAGGGAGCTATCCGCATAAGATTCACGCTATCTCCGGAGGTGACCCTCTCATATTCAGGGGCTTCCATGACAAGATCCCTTCCGATACGCTTGATCTTGCCGTGCATCAGGATCTCATCACCCTCTGAGAAGGAATTCTTCACATACCTGTTGTTGAACCATACCACATTAAGCTTGCCTGTTTCATCAGAAACAGTCAGCTTTGTGATGATAAGCCGGTTCTTGGTCCTTCCCTCCTGTGCTCTGCCGGAGGCTGTGACTTTTACGGTATAGCTGGAATCCGGCTTCAGGTCTCTTATCAATGTGATCTCGCTCTTGTCCTTATAACCTCTCGGATAATATTCCAACAGATCCTCTATAGTGTTCAGGCCAAGCTTTTTAAAAAGCTTGGCCTTTGCTGGTCCTATTCCTTTTATACTTTGAATTGAAATATCCAAATTACTCATTTGTATACCTCTGTAATTTTACTCAACTGACAAAATATAATAATACAAGGGCTGACCTCCGAAGTGCAGTTCTATTTCACAGTCGTTGTAGCTCTCGCCGATCTCTTCCGCCAGCTTCTGCGCTTCTTCCTCAGTCACATCATTGCCGTAATACATGGAAATAAGTGAGGAATCTTCATCTATCATAGCCTGGAGAACCTGGTTGGTAACCTCAAGTATGCTATTGCCAACTCCGCTGATTTTTCCTTCCACCATGCCCAGTATATTGCCCTCTTCTATATTTATCCCGTCATAGTTGGAATTGCGCACTGCGTAGGTGATCAGTCCTGATTTTACACTTCCAATGGCTTTTTCCAGTTTTTTTGTGTTTTCTTCAATGCCCTTCTCACTGTCAAGGGCCATAAGTGCCGCAATACCCTGTGGTATCGTCTTTGTCGGTACTACGACCACATTTTTCTTGGCAAGGGTTTTTGCCTGATTGGCTGCAAGTATTATGTTGCTGTTGTTTGGGAAAATGAACACAGTCTCTGCATTTACCTTATCTATGCTTTTCAGTATATCCTCGGTGCTTGGGTTCATGGTCTGTCCGCCTTCAATTATTTCACTTGCTCCCAAGTCGGTGAATATTTCTGAAATGCCGTCTCCCATGGCCACAGTCACTGATCCATACCTTTCCATAGGCTTTGCAGCTTCCTCGGGCTTTTCGGATTTTTTATACTCCTCTTCCTTGAAGAGCAGCTCCCGATGTTGTTCCCGCATATTATCTATCTTTATCTTTGAAAGCTCTCCCTGAACCAAGGCCAGCTCCAATACCTTCCCGGGACTATTCGTATGGATATGTACCTTGAGAATACCTTCATCACCTACAACAACAAGGGAATCACCCAGCTTTGACACTTCATCCCTGTATTTTTCCAAGTTGACATTCTTCCCTTTTATAAAAAACTCGGTACAATAGCCGAAGGTTATTTCTTCCGCCTTGAATACAGGCATTTCCTTCTGAGCCTCTTCTTTTTCCTGCTCTGTTGCATGCTTAAGCTCCAGCAGCTCGCCGGTTTTAAGCGCCTGGTACATACCTTCAAAAATACTTATAAGTCCTTTTCCGCCTGCATCTACGACCCCTGCATTTTTCAATACCGGCAGCATTTCAGGTGTTTTCATGAGCACAGAATTTGCCTTGTCTATTATTTCTTCCATAAACAACAGGGTATCATCGAAATTATCTGCGACCTTGACTGCATGCTCTGCTGTTTCACGGATAACAGTAAGTATAGTCCCTTCTGTAGGCTTCATTATCGCCTTATATGCGGTGTTTGAGCCTTCTGTCAGCGCATTGGCCAAAGCCTTGGAATCCACGGTTTCCTGGTTTTTTAAGGCTTTTGCAAAGCCTCTCCATATCTGTGAAAGGATAACTCCAGAATTTCCTCTTGCTCCCATCAGCGATCCGTTGGATGCAGCTTCGGCGACCGTATGGACAGCACTATCCCTCGCCGCCTTTATCTCCCTTACTGCCGACTGCATTGTAAGTGACATGTTGGTGCCTGTATCACCATCAGGTACAGGAAACACATTAAGGGCATTTATAGGTCCTTTATTATTCTCCAGGTTGTTTGCTCCTGATATTATCATGTTTTTTAGTTGCGTACCATCTATATTATGAGTTGACAAGTTTAGAACCTCCTTTTACAAATTCACCCCGGAAATTACCAGCGGATCTGTACGTCCCTGGTGACAGCTTTACTGTCCGAGGCTTGATACAAGCTTATCTATACTCTGACTCCCTGTACATTGACGTTTACTTTCTTTACCTTAAGACCTGTCATATTTTCCAAGGTATATTTTACCTTACTGATAATGTTATCTGCAACAGTGGATATCTTTGTCCCA
>CAZNMO010000050.1:23874-24238 GCA_964574195.1 uncultured Clostridiaceae bacterium
ACTATATATAAATCGATTATCAACTCTTCACCTTCCGCAGTGACCTTAACACCTTTAGCAAGGTTTTCCTTTTTTAGAAGTTCAACCAGTCCGTCCTTGGCATTTTTGTTGGCCATGCCAACAAGACCATAGCATTCCGTAGTCGCAAGGCCGGAAATTGTGGCCAGAACATCATCTGATATATTGATCTCACCGTACTGAGTTCTGTATTTAGCTGACATGTGATCTCCTCCTGCTTTTTCTTTCTATTTTATAACACCAGCCGTAATTGCGCAAGCATTACAGCATGCCGGTTCAACAATGGCGGGCCATTTCCCGCTTTTCGGCTTTGTATTATTATATGTATATATACATCAACAAATAG
>CAZNMO010000051.1:0-24127 GCA_964574195.1 uncultured Clostridiaceae bacterium
CGGCTTTGATGCACTCTCCATAAAGGACAGATTTACTCTTGAAGTGGCAAAGACCATAAGAGAAGACTATCTGCATCAGAATGCCTTCCATGAAGTGGACACATATACCTCGATCCACAAGCAGTTTAGGATGCTAAAGGCTATCCTGTTGTTCTACCATGAGGGACAGAGGGCATTGGCAGAAGGAGCTCTATACAAGGAGCTCACCAATATTCCAGTAAGGGAGCAGATTGCCAAGTCAAAGCTTATAGCTGAAAGCAATGTCGAGGAATTTGATGCTCTGGAAGCTGAGATCAAAAAGCAGGTGGCTTCCACCCTTTCGAATGGAGGAATATAAGATATGCTGAAGGAATACAAAACCATTAGAGAACTAGCTGGACCACTTATGCTTGTTGATCAGGTCGAAGGAGTAAAGTTCGACGAGCTGGTTGAAATAGAAATGAAAAACGGTGAGCAGCGCCGTGGAAAGGTTCTTGAAGTATCTGGCGACAAAGCCCTGGTACAGCTTTTCGAAGGTTCAACAGGCTTGAACATCGAAGAGAGCAAGGTACGTTTCACAGGCCACAGCCTTGAGCTGCCGGTGTCCACAGACATGCTGGGAAGAGTATTCGACGGACTGGGCAGGCCAAAGGATGGAGGACCGAAGATCATACCTGAATCCAGGAACGATATTAATGGTAATCCTATAAATCCGGCTGCCAGAGACTATCCTTCCGAGTTCATACAGACAGGTATATCCGCTATAGACGGACTCAACACACTCGTTAGAGGACAGAAGCTTCCTGTTTTCTCAGGCTCCGGTCTGCCGCATGCAAGACTTGCCGCACAGATAGCAAGACAGGCAAAGGTTCTGGGTACTGATAGCAAGTTCGCCGTTGTATTCGCTGCTATAGGTATAACCTTTGAAGATGCTGATTATTTCGTATCTGACTTCAAGAGAACAGGTGCTATCGACAGAGCAGTGCTTTTCATGAATCTTGCAAATGACCCTGCCATTGAGCGTATAGCCACACCACGTATGGCCCTTACAGCAGCAGAGTACCTTGCATACGAGAAGGATATGCACGTGCTTGTAATAATGACTGATATAACAAACTACTGTGATGCTCTTCGTGAGGTTTCGGCAGCAAGAAAGGAAGTACCTGGCAGAAGAGGTTATCCCGGATACCTGTATACAGACCTGGCCACAATATACGAGCGGGCAGGAAGGATCAGGGACAGAAAGGGATCCATAACACAGATACCGATACTTTCAATGCCTGAGGATGACAAGACACATCCGATACCTGACCTTACAGGTTACATCACCGAGGGTCAGATAATACTCAGCAGAGAATTGTACAGAAAGGGCGTAATGCCTCCAATAGATGTTCTTCCGTCACTTTCCCGTCTTAAGGATAAGGGTATCGGTAAGAATAAGACAAGAGAAGACCATGCGGATACAATGAACCAGCTTTTCGCATCCTATGCAAGAGGTAAGGAAGCCAAAGAACTTGCAGTCATACTCGGTGAGGGTGCTCTCAGCGATACAGATAAGCTTTTTGCAAAATTCGCTGATGAGTTTGAAAAGCGTTATGTATCACAGGGCGATAATGAAGACAGGAGCATAGAAGAGACACTCACAATAGGCTGGGAGCTTCTCTCAATACTGCCTAGAACTGAGCTTAAGAGAATCAAGGATGCATATATCGACAAATACCTTCCTAAAGGGGATGCATAGCATATGGCCAAACTGAATGTCAATCCTACTCGTATGGTGCTGACAGGCCTCAAGGGAAGGCTCAAGACAGCCAAGAGAGGCCACAAGCTACTGAAAGACAAGCAGGATGAGCTCATGAAGAAGTTCATAGATTATGTTAAAAAGAATATGGAGCTCAGGGAGGCTGTGGAAAAAGAGCTTACGGGAGCTTTTCAGAACTTCCTTATAGCAAGAGCGGTAATGTCCTCCGAGACTTTGGAGGAATCCATCATGTTCCCTACACAGAAGGTAAATCTTGAAATGAGCACAAAGAATATCATGAGTGTTAATTCACCCATATTCAACCTTTTGAAGGAAGAGAACAAGGAAGCCGCAAGTGCTTATCCCTATGGCTTTGCAACAACATCAGCCGAATTGGACGGCGCAATATCCTCCCTTCAGGCGGTTTTTGACAAACTGGTGGAGCTGGCACAGGTGGAAAAGACCTGTCAGCTTATGGCCGACGAAATCGAGAAGACAAGAAGAAGAGTTAATGCGCTGGAATACGCAACTATCCCACAGCTTGTAGAAACAGTAAAGTATATCACCATGAAGCTTGACGAGAATGAGAGAGGAAGCAGGGTAAGACTCATGAAGGTCAAGGACATGATGGAAAAACAGAAGGCAACAGTATAACTAAAACCGCAGGATTGATTGATCCTGCGGTTTTCTTATGTTAGCTGTTATGAGATTCTACAAAGGTCGTACATGCAGTTCCGTCTGTGGTATGGGCAACACCATCGCCGATGGGATTCACTTCTATGACATTGGCGCTGCAGTAGTTATTATCATAGTAAGCACAGGTATTTACATTGCATTTGATACTGTGGTTGTGAGCATGCATTTTATTTGCTGAAATGTTATTGCTTGTTATATTGTTATGCACAGAATACACCTCCTTTAAGTTATCCGGACGTAACTTCCAAAACATCAGCAGCTTTTGATGAAGCATGATTCAAAGCTGATATTGATATTTTTTGCAGAATCCAAATATTAATACTTTGACCTTCATGTTAAATAGTGGGGAAAAAATAATTATTATAAAAAAATATTTATAAATAGCAGGAATAATTAACGCCGCCTTCAAGGTAGGCAAGGAGCAGTGCCAGGTATTAAAGGGCATATCAAAGGCAGAAATGGCGACCCATGTGATGAAAAATAAATGGTAGTAAGCAAGTCCGGCTGAGCCGGACTTTTTTTATACTGTCCCGGTACAGCTGTCGATCGGAGGAGGCGACAGAATGCTCACAAAAAAATTTGAGGTATTCAAAATAATTAGCAAATAATATAGAAATATGTTTTGTTTTAATGTAAAATATAAAGTGGAGATGGATAAAAAGATGGCGGCCTAAAAATATGGGGGTGTTTTAGTTAAATGAGTATTAAATTCGCCAGCAGAATGGACGGCATGAAGGGTTCCGCTATTCGTGAACTGCTTAAGCTTACTGAACAGCCAGACATAATTTCTTTTGCAGGTGGACTTCCAGCGCCTGAGCTCTTTCCGACAATGGACATGGAGCAGGTTTGCTGTAGAGTGCTTCAGCAAGAAGGCAGGGCAGCCCTTCAGTACAGTGCAACTGACGGATATCTGCCGCTAAGAGAGAAAATAGCAAAGAGGTCAGAAAAACTCGGTTTTAAGTGTGAAGCTAAGGACATACTTATGACCGCAGGCTCACAGCAGGGACTGGACTTTTCTGCGAAGATATTTATAAATGAAGGCGACATAATAATTTGTGAAAGTCCGAGCTATCTTGGAGCATTAAGCGCTTTCAAGGCATATCAGCCGAAATTCGTCGAGATAGATATGGACGAAGACGGAATGATAATTGATGACCTTGAAAAAGCTCTGGCCAAATACCCGCAAACGAAATTCATATACACCATACCAGATTTTCAGAACCCCACAGGCAGGACAATGTCATTGGAAAGAAGAAAACGCCTCATGGAGCTAGCCACAAAATATGATATTCCCGTTGTGGAAGACAATCCATATGGAGAGCTTAGGTTTGAAGGTGAGATAATGCCTTCACTCAAGGCTTTTGACCCCAAAAACCTGGTTATAATGTTGGGAACCTTCTCGAAGATCCTTGCGCCGGGTATGAGACTTGGATGGGTCATTGCCGCACCGGAAATACTGCAGAAGTATAATGTAGCAAAGCAGGGTGCCGATCTTCAGTGCAGCACCATTGCTCAGAGAGAAGTCAACACCTATATGGATATGTTCGACATAGAAGAGCATATCAAGAAGATAATAAAGGTATACGGGGAAAGAAGAAATCTTATGCTTGCAACCATAAAGAAGGAATTCCCGGATACCACAACCTGCACAAATCCTACAGGAGGGCTTTTCGCATGGGTGACCTTCCCCAAGGAAATTGATGCAGCAGTGCTTTTGAAGAAGGCATTGGAACAGAAAGTCGCTTTTGTTCCGGGTGAACCCTTTTATCCAAATGGTGGAAATGCCAATCATGCAAGGCTCAATTACTCCTGCATGCCTGAAGACAAAATAGTCGAAGGTATCACAAGATTGGGCAAAGTGCTGAAAACAATGTAATTATAGTTTACTAATCTCCGGGAAACCGGAGATTTTTATTTTTTGATATGGTGATATGGTTTAGAATGTAACAAAATTGCTAAAAATATAATGTAGTATATGGAAAAAAAGCTTTGCAAATAGTATAATAGGTGTAATCTCAGAAATGAGGATGCCGGCAGGCAAAACCTGCCAATCAAATCACTAAAGGGAGGTAAAATTATGGAAAAGTGGACTTGTACAGCATGTGGTTATGTTTACGACCCGGAGGTGGGAGATCCTGATAGCGGAATAGCTCCAGGCACCCCATTTGAAGAAATACCCGAGGATTGGGTTTGCCCGCTATGCGGAGTAGGCAAGGATATGTTCGAGAAGGAATAAAACAAGTGCTATTATGAAGCTTGCATGAGAAAAACTGAGAATACTTCAGTTTTTCTCATGTAAACAACCATTAGAAATAAAAAAAAGTATTGCGAAATCAAGCGATACGTGGTAATATATATTTTGTCGGCGGCAAGCCGAGCATGTACTCCCGGTTTGTGTAACGGTAGCACAACTGACTCTGGATCAGTTTGTTGAGGTTCAAATCCTTAACCGGGAGCCAAACGATATCAACACCTGCAAGGTTTAAGACTTTGCAGGTTTTCTTATATGTACAGGTATATAACCTTTTTACATCACAGCAGAAGCCATGACAGACCAAAGGGGGTAGATGTATGATAAGCTCCGGAATAAGTGTCAGAGAGGCTACGATAAACGATATTGAAGCGATAATGAAAATTGAAAATGATTCCTTTGTGGTTGGTATAAGGGAATCAACAGAAACATTTCTGGAGAGGCTCAGCGTATTTGAAGAGGGGTTCCTGGTGCTTGCGGATGAAGATAATTGTCCTGTGGGATATATTACTTCGGAATTGTGGAAATATAGGGCTGCTATAGATGAGGAAGCTTTTGAATTGGGGCATTCAATAAAGGATATTCATGACCCAAAGGGTGAAGAAATGTACATATCCTCCATGGGGGTATTAAAGGGTAATAGAGGAGAGGGATTGGGAGGGATGCTTTTCCAAACACTTCTTGGAAAAGTACAAAAATCATACCCTGGGACTATTAGTGCGAGCGTCCTCGTCTCCGAAACTTGGACAGTTGCGTACAATATATACAAGAAAAACGGATTTAACGAAGTACATATTGTGAAGGATTTTTTGACTCCCCGTTATGAAAAGTGGAGTAACGGCATAGTTATGAGAAGGAAATTTAGCAGAACATAATAACTTCAATGAGCGGTGGGGACTGTCTGTTGGTGCTCATTATGATTTTCCGCCCATAGGGCTTGTTGGATATAAGAAATTACCTTTACGTGAATCCGAAACCTGTGGAATAGGCTGCATAGGATATCAGCTTTGCAATCAGCGAAGGCCAACTTATGGGCTTGATAAGACCTAACGGGGCTGGAAAAACAACCGTCTTTAACCTGATTACCTGCGTCTACGGATTGACTGAGGGGGAGATCTACTTATCGGGAAGCTGATTTCAGGCAGGAGGCCTGACCAGATCGTCATTGATGGGATTGCAGGAACCTTTCAAATTATCCGGTTATTTAAGAACCTAAGTGTATTGGAAAACGTGTGCATAGCAGTCGTAAGCTAAGGCTTGCGGCTTTTCTATTTTTTGATGTGCAGAGGCAGATGGGAAAAGGCCGAAATCACTTGAGTTTTTCATTATGCAGAAATTGCTGAAAGTTGCGGACGAATCAAAGTGCTATACAGACAAAAAATAGAGGAATATTGTGAATATTTGTGGAAAGGTATAATATCTTTAAAATTTGTTAGAGTGACGTAAGGATTAGTAATATAATTAGAGCCATAATTAAAAAAATAATAAAAGGAGATATGCACTATGGAAAATTCAACACTTAGTATTAGTTATGTATTATAAAGCAGATAATGCGGGTGAGAATGAATATGTAAAGAAACATGACTTAGAAAACAAATCAGAAAAAAGGATAGCAGACCTTGAAAAGGAGTTACGATATACCAAGGACTGCCTCCAAACGGCAATTGAGGAGTATGAGACTTCGAAAGAAGAATTGCAGTCAGCAAATAACAAACTTGTTATTTTCAATGAAGAATTGCTGAGTATCAACGAAGAATTTCAATCACTAAATGAGGAATTAATAATAACCAACACACAGTATCAACATAAGATTCAGGAACTGGCGGAAATGGACAATGATATGACAAACATATTAAACAGTATAAATATTGGTACTGTTTTTCTTGATGCAAATCTTTGTATTAGAAAGTTTACACCGAGCATTACCAAGGAGATAAACTTTAAGGCGCAGGATATTGGGCGTCCATTGCATCACATAACCCATAACCTGATCGGTGATGAATTAAATAAGTGTGCAGTCGAAGCAGTGAATAGCCGCTTGGTATCTGAGAAGGAAATTCAAAGTAAAAATGGAAACTGGTATTTATTAAAATGTGCACCATACCGTATACTTGAGAATCCATCTAAAGGAGTTGTCATATCTCTTGTTGATATAACCAGTCGCAAGCATGCTGAAATAGAGCTGGTTAAGAGTAAAGAGAGGTATGAGCAGCTTGTTGAACATTCCCCTTATGGCATATTTATCATACAGAATGGTAAGTTCGACTTTTCAAATTCAGCAGGCCTGAAATTATTAAATATAAAGGATATAAATGAACTAAGATCTAGACATTTTAGAGATTACTTCAATATTGATGAGCAAGAACTGATCAATATGGGCATTAATGGCCTTAAAATGCAAGGGAAGAATATTATTCCCAAAGAGGATACCATTATACTGCCCGACGGGAGTGTGCTCTTAGTAGAAATATCAGTAATGCCTCTCCTAATTGAGAGGAGAGCAGCAGTGCTATTATTAGTACGAGATATTTCTTTTCGTATAAAAGAAGAGTACTTAAGCAATGAAAATGAAAGAAGCAAGAAATTACTAGATGAAACAATTTTATCGGAGAATTTAAAAACGGAGTTTTTCAGTAACCTGTCTCATGAACTAAGAACGCCCCTGAATGTAATATTAAGCACCTTGCAGCTTTTGGATATGTTTACAAATGGTTATGGTGTTCTTGATGGAGAAAGAAAACTTAAAAAGTATATTAACATAATGAAACAGAATTGTTACAGACAATTAAGACTCGTTAATAATATGATTGATATTACAAAACTTGATGCAGGCTATGTTGAGCTTAACCTGCAGAACTGCAATATCGTTAATGTTGTCGAGAATGTTACGCTCTCAGTTTCTGAATATATTAAAAATAAATCTATTGATCTGATTTTTGATACTGATATAGAGGAGTGTATTATAGCCTGCGACCCGGATAAGATTGAAAGAGTGATACTGAATCTACTATCAAATTCAATAAAGTTCACAAAACAAGGCGGAAGTATGACTGTAAATATATATGACAAGGGAGATAATATTGTAATATCAATAAAGGATACAGGTATTGGCATTCCAAATGATAAGTTAGGTATTGTATTTGATCGTTTTAGGCAGGTAGATAAATCACTTACGCGAAAACAAGAGGGCAGTGGTATAGGACTGTCCATTGTAAAATCTCTAGTAGAGCTGCATGGGGGTAAAATTTCTGTAATGAGTGAATATGGCAAAGGAACAGAATTTATCATAGAACTTCCGGTAATAGTTTTGCCTGAAGAGAACTCCATATGTGGAGTAGTTGAAGCTGAATCGCAAGAAAGAATTGATAGAATACATATTGAGTTTTCTGATATCTATTCCTTAAGATAGATAGATGCGTATCTATGACATAGTTGTTACTATTAGAAATTTAAAAGCTATTATATTCTGTCAACAAACAATTTGCTATAATAAGATGATGAAATATTGTGCACAACAACCAGTGAATGGAGATCTATGATGAAAGAGAACAGGCACTTCAATACAAACGTAACGACAGAATGTTCCGTGGGACACACTGCCAAAACGGACGCCACGAAAACAAGCTTTCCGATCGTTGGCATAGGCACTTCCGAAGGAGGCTTGGAGACCATGTTGGCTTTCTTGGGTAATGTACCTGATGATAGCGGCTTGGCTCTTGTTATCGTTCATGGCACGAAGGAGATACATAAGGATATTTTGGTGGAGTTACTTCAGAGTGTTACTACTATGAAGGTAGTTCAAGTAAATGAGAACATTTCTATTCAACCAAACTATGTTTATGTAATCCCGCCAAATAGGAATGTGACTGTCGAAAACAGGACACTGAACATTTTTGATTATACTACACCCCAAAATCTGCTTCTGCCGATAGATTTCTTTTTTCAGTCCCTGGCGGATGACCAACAGGATAGTAGTATTGGTGTTATCCTCTCAGGCATGGGTACCGACGGTACATCAGGACTCGGAGCTATCAAGGAAAAAGGAGGAGCTGTCTTTGTCCAGGAACCGTCCTCGGCTAAATTTGACAGCATGCCTCGCAATGCCATTGAGGCAGGTTTGGCAGACGTTGTATCGACCGTGGAGACTTTACCGTCAAAGATAGTATCCTATATTGAACACAAACCGCTTGCTGATAAGGCTGGCCAGGACCATGCGCATATACATATAAATTACTTCAACAATATTATGATTCTGTTGCGGTCGCATACAGGCCATGACTTTTCTTCCTATAAAAAAAGCACTGTACGCCGTAGGATTGAGCGGCGTATGGATATCCATAAACTTGACAAGATTGACACCTATTACAGTTTTTTGCAGGAGAACCCTCAGGAACTGGAATTGTTGTTTAAGGAATTTTTAATCGGAGTTACCAGCTTCTTTCGCGAACCGATGGAGTGGGAATTGGTAAAGAACAAAGTTATCCCGGCACTCTTGGCTGAACGTGCACCCAATGATACGCTTCGGGTCTGGGTATCCGGCTGTTCCACCGGCGAGGAGGCTTACTCATTAGCTATTGTCTTCAAAGAGGTGCTGGATCACCTAGAACCTTTCCAAGACTTTACCATACAGATTTTTGCCACAGATTTGGACCTGGAAGCAATTAATAAAGCCCGGGAGGGGGTTTACTCGTTCAGCATCGGGGAAGATATGCCTGCTGAGTACCTGCAAAGATATTTTGTCAAGGTTGACCATGGCTATAAGGTCGTCAAGACCATTCGCGATATGGTCATCTTTGCTCAGCAAAATATGATTAAGGATCCGCCTTTCACTAAGATTGATATATTGACCTGCCGCAACCTGCTTATCTACCTGACAGCTGAGATGCAGAAAAAGCTAATTCCTCTTTTTCACTACAGTCTTAATCCTGATGGCTTTTTGTTTTTAGGAAATGCGGAGACTATAGGGAATTTTACCGATCTATTTAAACCACTTGATTACAAATCACGACTCTACCAGAGACTCCAAACCCCACTTCGGACGGAGGCCGTGGAATTCCCAACCTCCTTTGCCACCGCTCAGGCAAAAGCGAGCCAGCCGTCGTCAGCGGTTCAGAATCTGCAGCTGCTGGTGGATAAAGTGATTTTACAATATTATTCACCAGCCACTGTGCTAGTCAACAGTAAAGGTGATATTCTCAATATTACCGGGCGAACGGGTAAATACTTGGAACCGGCTGCCGGTAAGGTTAACTGGAATATTTTTGCCATGGCTCGTGAAGGGTTGAACTATAAGTTGAGTAACGCCTTCTACGAGGCACTTCGACAAAAAGAGGCAGTTACCTTAAAAAACGTTGTCGTGATAAACGAAGGTGGATCCCAGGTGGTAGACATTTCAGTCAATCCGCTCAAAGAGCCGGAGGAGCTGAGTGGGATGATAATGATTGTTTTTAACGACATAGATACCCCTAATGTCATAGAGACAATAAACACAACCCAAAGAATTCCTTTCAGTAGTGAGCGAGAGGCAGAACTGGAGCGAGAACTTATGCAAACTCGGCAAATGTTTCAGGCTGCCGAGGCAGAAATGAAGATGTCCCAAGAAGAATTCAAATCCAGCAATGAGGAATTGCAGTCGACTAACGAAGAACTTCAGTCGACCAACGAGGAACTGACCACAACGAAGGAGGAAATACAATTCTTAAATGAAGAGCTAAAGACGGTAAATTTCGAGCTAAAAGCCAAGCTGGATGACCTGTCACTAGTCACTAACAATATGAAGAATTTAATGGACAGCACCAGGATTGCCACCTTATTTTTGGATAACACGTTATGCGTGAGGCACTTCACCGAACAAATGTCTGTAATATCCAGGCTGATTTCAAGTGATGTAGGCCGGCCAATCACCGATATCGCTTCTGATCTTATTTATCCTGAACTTGACGAGGATGTTAGGGAAGTTCTACGAACGCTGAATACTGTTGAAAAACAGATCATGTCATATAATGGGTGTTGGTTTAGAGCGTGCATTCTGCCTTGCTACTCGTTAGAAGGCGAAATGGATGGTGTGGTCATCACTTTTGTAGATATCACCAAATCCAAAATGCTGGAGGCTGAGTTGAGTAAAACAATATTGTCGTTGGAGCAGCGCATTGTAGATTTAGGCGAAGAGCTGGCACTGGTATATGATAGGCTGCCGGATGATGTAAAACAAGGTCATAGCGAAGTCGCGGCTAGCAAAAGTCTGAAGCACAGTGAATAGTAGATGCTCTTTCCTCAAGGTATACATAAAAGCATTTTACACATACTAACCTAAATATTTACTATTGAGGGGTGTATGTGTTGAATTTAGTCTCAATAATTAAAAAAACCAAGAGCAAAAAAGAACTTATAGATATCCAGGAGGCATATAATATATATAACCTTTTAAGAGCAAGATATGTTAGCAATCAAACTGTACAATTATTTATGAACTTTGTTCATGATACAGATTGGGAAATAACACTGGAAGGATTTATGAAACATTTCGTTAAGCAAATAGATATTTTAGAAGAATTAGGTGAAAAATTTCGTATCATCATGCCGAGCAGACCTCCGCTGGATGTCAAGTTTGCAACCAGAATCAATGATATAACAGATGAGTATATATATAAAAAGATATACCATGACCTCGTAGCGCAGTTAATGTCTCTTATCCACGCAGTTCGTTCAAGTAGTACTAATGATAATTTAAGAAATATTATCATAAAAGATTTGATAGTTCATTTTGAGGATTTTGATACCCTTTACAAATTTGGTAAATTAAAAGGCTGGGAAGAGACTTATCCTGTATTCAAGACTACTATGCCCCATCAAGAAGAACAGCTTTCTACTTCCGAAGCGTTTCATATTTGGGATCATGTTAGTCTGAGATATGAACAGATTGAACTCATAGGTCTATTCGTAAACTTTGCGCATGATACTGAGTTTAAGGTAATACTTCAACATGGATTATATATTTTTAACAAGCAGGTTAGCCATCTTGAACAGGTAGCAATAAAGCTTAATGTACCACTACCTAACAGACCGACGCTACCAGAAAAATCTCCGATCGATCCTGAAACAATCAGAGATAAGTTTATGTATCGAAATATCTTAAGCTGGGAATTGACTTCCTTAGATACTCATGTCAGAGCAATCATTGAGACAATCAGAAACGATTCATTACGTAAGCTATGGAGCGAACTCCTTAGTACAGAGTTAGAATATTACGATAAATATCTGAAGTATGGAAAAATGAAAGGCTGGACAAGAGTGGTTCCGATGTATGGGGAGCCAGTGACATAAATTAAGATCAAAAGTTTGTTGAGGTTCAAATCCTTAACCGGGTGCCATATTGTATATAATGGTCGTAAGATTTAATCTTACGGCGTTTTTATTTTTTGGTTGTGGATTTATAGTGGCCACTATCGAGGAAACCGATCCATGTCGAAGAATTGGAAGGATCGTATTGAAGAGGACTTTAAGAAGCGTGAGCAACACATCAAATAGCATCTTGGATAATTGATTACAATACCTGCAAGGTTTTAGACCTTGTGGGTTTTTT
This sequence comes from uncultured Clostridiaceae bacterium, assembly GCA_964574195.1. Classification (GTDB taxonomy): domain Bacteria; phylum Bacillota; class Clostridia; order Lutisporales; family Lutisporaceae; genus BRH-c25. The sequence continues at coordinate 12,250 of CAZNMO010000051.1, forward strand.
GCTTCATTCATTCTGTAAAACTCAATGCGGTATAAATCCGGCTCTGCATGTAAAAGATAAATCTGTCCAATATACTAAAAAATTCTGGGGATATATATGAAAAAGAATGTAAGTATAACAAAAGGTCTATTATCGCTTATAACATACAAGCAGAAAAAGAAGGTAAAGGAGTTCTACATACCTGAGTACTGCGAAGGTGAAAGTGGACAAACATGGCAACAGGGGAAGGATAATGGAAAAAGCACTCAAGGGGAAGGTACTGACAATAGTAGTGGTAAAAAGCCTTGTCAAGAGCCAGTGTCTGAACAAGTAAAAAATGATATTATGAACAGCTTCATGCCGAATGACATAGAGTCAAACCTTAAGTACATAAAGGAACAGTTCAATTATCCTGAAAACAAGGACATTATTATCCGCGAATTCAAAGTGGCCGGAAAGCACAGGGCTTTTATTGCGTTCATCGATGGTATGGCAGATAAAACTACTATCAACAATTTTATTATCAGGCCGCTGCTAAAAGCTGACAGACTTGGTGAAGAACAGGGATGTCAGCTTGATTACATACTGGAAAATGTCATTGAAACAAATCAGACTGAAAAAGTTGAAGACTACGATAGCATAATATATGGGATATTAATGGGCGACACAGCCTTATATTTAGATGGGTGTGACTTCTATATAATAAGTGAAACCAAAGGGTATGAAAAGAGAGGCGTGGATACACCACAGACGGAGGGTATCGTCAAAGGCTCTCAGGAGGCGTTCAATGAGAACCTCCGCACCAATATTACTTTATTAAGAAAAATAATCAAAAATAGTAATTTCACTACTGAGATCGTAAAAGTCGGTGAGAGAAACAAAAACCTCATTTCCATTTCTTATATCAAAGGCCTTGTAAATCCTGCAATTGTGACTGAGGTCAAACGAAGACTGAATGGAATAGATACTGATTTTATCATGGGTGATGGTATGCTGGAACAATTTATTGAAGACAATCCCATGTCCCTGATCCCAACTCTTCTCTCCACTGAAAGGCCGGATAGAGCAGCATCCCATGTAGTGGAAGGGAAGGTTGCGATTATTGCCGATGGTACACCTTTTGCAATAATTGCACCTGTAACTCTGGATGAATTGTTTCATTCTCCAGAGGATATGGCACTAAGGTGGCAGTATGGGACTTTTGTCAGATTTGTGAGGGTAATAGCAGTATTGATCGCAGCTTTACTTCCTGGATCATATATTGCTGTAACCAACTTCCATCAGGAGATGATACCGACCGAGCTATTGATCGCCATAGCAATAGCAAGGGAAAACGTTCCATTCCCCACTATTATTGAGGTACTCCTCATGGAAATCTCCTTTGAGCTTATCCGTGAAGCGGGTATAAGGGTGCCGGGAATAATCGGCAATACCATAGGCATAATAGGTGCATTGATAATTGGCCAGGCAGCAGTACAAGCGAACCTGGTCAGCCCGGTGCTGATTATAATTATTGCAGTTACAGGGTTGGGCAACTTTGCTATACCTGATTTTTCTCTGGCCTTTGGGCTAAGGATAGTAAGAATCATATTCGTTTTTGCGGCGATTTTTTTGGGCTTTTATGGTATTTTGCTCGCATTTGTAGCCCTGCTTGCATTGCTTGTAGACATGAAATCCTTTGGAGTACCGTATCTCTCGAGGTTGGCTCCCAAAACACATAGAAGCTTCAATTCTATTATAAGGTATCCGATATGGAAACAAGAGTTACGGCCGGACAGCATAAATCCCCTGGATATAAGGAAGCAGCCCCGGGTATCAAGAAGATGGGCGCGGGAAGATCCGGAATCAGGCTATGACAGGGAGGACAAAAATGAATAATCAGGGGCATTTTGGTTTGCTTGAGACAATTGCCTTAATCACACTTGTTATTGTTTCAAAGATATTTTACACAAGCATGGCTTCAGTGGTTAAGGCTACGGGCACTGCTGCATGGTATGCAACCTTGATATCATGCTTTGTCAGTATAGTTTTTTTTCTTATTATATGCCTTCTTATGAAAAGGTTTCCTGGCATGAACATAGTAGAAATATATGAGCAAGTTTTGGGGAAGATAATAGGTAAAGCGCTTGGATTCCTCTGGCCTTGTTATTTACTTTACTATGCAGCTATCAGCTCCAGAGAGTTTTTTGAGGTAATTAAGGCGTATGTTCTCTCCAACACTAAAGAAAGTATAATTTATATATCCTTCATTGGGGTAATGGCCTTAATTGCTTATGTGGGTCTTGAGAGCATCGTAAGGCTCTCTTACATCACTTTCCTTCCAATAATGGTCGGTTTGTTTCTGATACTGATCATGGCATATCCATATTATGATCCCGATTTACTCAAGCCATATTGGGGTTATGGCTTTGGAAAAACATCGACCACTGGCTTCATGCGTTCTTCAGCATATCAGGAGGTACTTGCGTTGATTATGATAGTAAAATCAATACAGGGAAAGGACAATTTTGTCAAAGCCGGCTTGATAAGCCTTGTATTATCGTGTATGATTTTCAGTATTTCTGTATTAGCATATACAATGATGTTTAACTATTCAATGGGGGGCGAAAACTTATCCGGATTGTTTCAAATGGCCAGATCTATATATTATAGTCGATATCTTCAACGGGTTGAAACCATATTTCTGTTTCCCTGGGTAGTATCATCGCTGATAACGGCAAGTGTAGCACTATACTTGGCTTTGTATCTCTACAGCAATGTATTCGAAATCAATGATTACAAGCCACTTATTCTTCCATTTTCTTTCTTGATATATGTGGTGGCAGTAACTCCGAAAAATGTTGTAGAGTTTACTGCAATATATCTTTCCTTTGTCCGGGAATATAGCCTTGGCTTTGCTTATGGGATACCTATATTAGTGCTTTTGATTGCCTTAATTACTGGAAGAAGAGGTGAAAAGTCAAGTGCGGAAGAGAGCTGATTCAGCTTTTCTATTATTGATATTATTATGTCTCGTATTGACTGGATGCAGCGATGCGGTAGAAGTTGATGATGATGTATATCCAGTAGCGATTGGACTTGACAAGGGTGTAAATAACAAGCTTATACTGACAATAGAATATCCTACCTATAAAGGCGGGTCTGGCGGGGGACAGTCGGGTGGAAGTGCAAATAAAGGAAACGGCGGACCCGGTAGCAGCAATCAGTTACCCGGTGCAAACATACATACGGTTGAGACACCTTCAATACTGGAGGGGCTCGATATCTTCAATATGGCAATATCAAGGAGGATTTCACTTGTTCATATCAAGCTCCTCGTCGTATCCGAGGAGCTTGCAAGAGAAGGGATTGGAGATTACATGGGGCCTCTTGCAAGATACCGTGGTACCAGAAATACCATGTTTGTATTGGTAGCCAGAGGAAAGGCAGTTGACTTCATAAAGGAGAATAAATCCAATATAGGAGAGAGCTTAACCAAATCAATAGAGCTGATGGAGGAGCAGTCGAAAAAAACAGGTTTCTTTCCGGATATCAACTTTCATGAATTTTACAGGGACATTACATCTTCATACAGTGAAACTTATGCAGCATATGTAGGAATAAACGACTTTAGCAAACTTAATGTTAAGAGTAAAAAAGGGGACTCCAAACTGGTAACTGAATATGATTATCTGCCTGGAAATATGCCAAGATCAGGGGTGGCAAAAAGAGAGTTTGTCGGAACGGCAGTCTTTGACGGAGACAAGATGGTAGGATCCTTGAATCCTACCGAAACAAGATACATGCTTATGATAAACGGAAATTTCAAAAGGGGGATTTTTTCACTTGAAGATAAAAATGCGCCTGAAAAGGCTATAGTAATTGACGTAAGCTTGAAGAAGCCTCCATCAATTAAGGCGAGGTTTGAAGATGCTGTGCCTGTTCTTGATATAAAACTGGACTTTGATGTCAATATTGAGTCTGTTCAAAGCAGGATAGACTACGAGCAATTGAGTAGGATCGATGATTTGAACAATCAGATAAAAGATTATTTGGAAAAAGGTATAAATAAGACCTTGGAAAAGGTACAAAAAGAATTAAAATCTGATGTATTTGGATTTGGAGGCAAAATTGCAGGATATTTTACTACAATACAGGAATGGGAGGAGTATAATTGGCTGTCACACTTTCCGGAAGCAAAAATAAGCACAGACATAAAAGTGAATATCAGAGGTACAGGTTTGACCTTGGAATCTCCTCCTATATTCAGCAGTAAAGGTAAAAAGTAAGGGGTGCCCTATTATGAAATATTTTGCGCTGTTCTTCATGCTATGTGCAGGTTACTACTCTATGACTTATGGAATAAGCCTATGGAAGAATGAAAGGAACAAGCTGGGAGGCTTTGGGGCAATTCTGGCGGCTGCTACTGGAACGATTGTACCAGTATTGTTTATATTGCTAAAGTAATAGATAGCTATATGCAGAAGGTACTATCCCCTTTGCTTCAAAAGATCCTTCGCTCCACTCAGGATGACGCTCATCTGTCATCCTGAGTTAAACGAAGGATCTTTCCCTATCTGAAATCCTCCATAAACCTCTCGGCATCCCGAGGCTCCCATTTTCTGTCCACCAGGGGTGCAGCCTCCTTAAGCTGCTTTACCCTATCCTCAAAGGTCTCCCTTTCTTCCCTATACAGTATTCCTAGCGGTATTCCATTATCACCCCACTCCAGTGATTTTCTGAAGGCCTCCCCTTTATCGGTGGGATTATAAGCTTTATCCAAATAGTAGCAACGTTCCTTGTACCAGCTGAAGGTATTTACCTTGTTAAATGCCACGCAGGGCTGGAGTACATCTAGCAGAGCATAGCCCCTGTAATTTATGGCTTCCTGCAGCATTGTGGTCAGGTGCTGCTGGTCTCCAGAAAATGACCTGGCTACAAAGCCACAGCCTGCTGCAATTGCCAGGGCAAGGGGCTGAAGTGCATCTGAAATGCTGCCGCCTGACTGCATGGAGGTTTTTTGACCTCTAGCTGTCGTAGGGGAAGCCTGGCCTTTGGTAAGGCCGTATATTTGGTTGTCATGGACTACATGGGTGATATCAACATTACGCCTGATTGCATGTATCAGATGGTTTCCGCCTTCTCCGTATGAATCGCCGTCGCCTGAGTGAATGATGACCTTCAGGTCTTTGTTGGCTATCTTTATGCCTTGCGCCGGGGGTATCGCCCTCCCATGAAGGCCGTTGAAGCCGTTTGCATATAAATAATGAGGTGTCTTGGCCGCCTGGCCGATGCCCGATACTATAACTGCCTGCTCCGGACTTATCTGCAGCCCTGCCAGAGCTTGTTTGATACAGGTGAGTATATTGTAGTTTCCGCAGCCGGGGCACCAGGATATATCCCCTTTTACATCGTAGATACTTGAGTCAGCCATTTACAGCACCTCCTTTTTCACTCTGTCATAAATAGCCTGAGAACTAAGCTGCCTGCCGTCATAATTCAAAATGCTGTGATCCATGAGGATTCCAGTTTCCTGCCTTATGAGCCTTGCCAGCTGGCCCGTGTAGTTTTGCTCCACATTGACCAGCTTCTTTGCACTTCCGGAATACTTCCTCAATAGCTTTGAGGGGAAGGGGTATAGATCACCAAATATGAGGGCACCTACAGAAATACCTTCCTCCTGCAAAAGTCCGGCAGCCTCTCTCAAGGGACCATACATTGAGCCCCAGCCCACAAGCAGCAGCTCCGGTGCTTCGTTCCCGATGAATTCCGGCTCCTGTACCTCATCAGCCAGCAGTTCAAGCTTTTTCATCCTTTTTTTCATCATGGCAGTGCGTACGTCGACAGCTTCTGATATATGCCCGTATTCATTGTGCTCATGACTGTCGGCAAGGGCTATCATCCCCTGGTGCTTGCCCGGGATGATCCTGGGTGAGATGCCGCTCTCGGTCAGCTCATAGCTTTTATGCTCATCAGTTCCTGGATCTATACCAGACATCAGGCCCCTATCTATGGTTATCCTGTCAAAGTCATATGGCTGTATTGTAACTGCAGAATCAGCCAGATACTGGTCGGTAAGAAGAATGACCAGCAGCCTGTATTTGTCGGCAAGGTTCAAAGCCCGTGCGGTTTGATAAAACGCTTCCTCCTGATTCCTCAGGGCGATAACCATCCTTGGAAACTCTCCGTGACCGGCGGTCAGTACAAAATCAAGATCGCTCTGCTCAGTGCGGGTGGCTATGCCTGTAGAAGGTCCGGGTCTTTGTGAATCTACCACTACCAGAGGGATCTCAGTTATTCCCTGAAGGCTCAAGCCTTCAACCATAAGGGCAAGACCTCCTCCTGAGGTTGCAGTCATAGCCCTTGCTCCTGCAAAGGATGCTCCAAGAGCCATGTTTATCGCAGATATCTCATCTTCGACCTGCTCCACGACAATTCCTGCGCTTTCCTGCATAAGGGACAGCTGCTTCATTATGCTCGTGGCAGGAGTCATGGGATATGATGCAAAAAAGCTCATGCCCCCTGCGAGAGCACCAAGTGCCACTGCAGCATTGCCGTTTATAAGTATGTTATTATCCTCTGACGGTTTTTCTGTTTTAAAGATGTTTTCGACAGATTCATAGCCTTTGATAAATGCAGTTATATTGGAATCGGCGGTTTCCTTCTCAAATTTCTTACTGAAGAGCTCTTCAAGCTGCTCATAGGACTCACCGATCACCTTAATGACTGCTCCGGCAGCTGCCGAACCGGCAGTTTTCGGGTTGTTTACTTCCTTTGCGATTCTGAGGATAGGAACATGTATGACCCTTCTGTCGCTTACCTGGATGGACTCATCACAAAGGATGATCCCAGATTCCTTCAACCTGTCGGTGTGCAATTCCACAGTGAGCTTGTCAAGGGCAACAATTATATCCAGAAACGGCCAGTGTGAATAAACAGGTTCAGTACCGAATCTAGTCTGTATAAAATTATGGCCGCCCCTTACTCTTGACATGTAGTCCTTGTAGGAATGGATATGGTATCCCTTGCGCTTCAACAATTTTTCAAGCAAGGTGCTCAGGGTATCCATTCCCAAGCCTGCGGCTCCCCCCACCAGAATATTATGATCCATGGAAAGACCTCCTTATGAGTGTTATGCATACCGGTATATAGCCCAAGTATGCTGACAGGATTTAGAAAGTGATCTATTCAAACAAATAACATGTCATGGATAGAGAACCAAGAATGCAGGAATCATTGAATATCTTAAGGCTGTCTGATTCGCCGGAAGCACCAAGCACGTAAAGCAAGGGATAGAAGTGCTCTGTAGTGAAAAAAGCAAGCTCTGAAGCTTTCCCGGCAGACCTGTAATCTATGACGTTCTGATATTGCCTGCTGGTTATGCTGTTCTTTATAAAGTCGTCAAACTCCTGAGCCCAGGGATATCCCCCATCCATGCCCCAATTAAGTCTTGCCAGGTTATGAACTACGTTTCCGCTTCCCAGCAGCAGCACTCCCTTTTCACGTAAGGAGCTTATTTCCTGTCCTATCAGGAAGTGCTCTTCAGCACTGGCATTATTGTCTATGCTTAACTGGTATACAGGGATATCTGCCTTTGGAAACATTTTATTCAGCACTGACCAGGTACCGTGATCAAAGCCCCAGCTGTTATCGAGCATTACTGGTTTGCTGATCATTGTTTTTGTCATATTTGCCAGTTCAGGTGCTCCTTTTGCCTTATAGACTACCCTGTATAGCTCATCGGGGAATCCATACATATCGTATATGGTTTTAGGATATTCTTCAGCCAATACTCTTGTTCCATCGGTAGTCCAGTGGGCGGAAACTGAGAGGATCGCTTCGGGCTTTGGTAGCTGCTCTGCTATCTTGGACCAATTGGTTGAGAAACTATTAACTTCTATTGCATTCATAGGTGACCCATGCCCGACAAAAAGAGCCGGCATTTTTTTAGTTACATTAACCATTTTTTCCTCCTATTCTATCAGACATATCCGTATCAATTCATAGCTTTATCCACTGTTCAGCCCATTTTTGTATTTCGTCAAGAGCAGGCTCAAGGGACTTCCCCTTTTCTGTCAGTTCATACTCTATTCGGACAGGAGTCTCGGGATAGACATTACGTACAATAACGTTTTCTCTTTCAAGCTCTTTAAAACGCTCCGTCAGTACCTTTGCACTAACGTTTGGAATCATACCTGAGATATCAGAAAACCTTTTGGTACCGCTCAATAAAGAACGGATAATGAGGCCTACCCATTTTTTGCCCAGTAATTCGAATGCTTTTTCATACTTTGGGCATAATGCATGTTTTTCCATATTCATCATCTCCTACAGTTATTATAACATACTTACTTGACAAAAGTAAGTATGTAGATATATAATGTTGTTACAAAAAGAAACAGACTTATAATAAGTAATAAAAGAAGGATCGAGGAGAGATAACATGGAGAATTTGAAAACTATCATAAAGGAAAGACGTTCGCCGAATAATTTTATAGAGGGCATCAAGATACCAAAGGAGGATCTCGATGCAATATTTGACCAGCTCAGGTTGGCACCATCCTGCTTTAATCTTCAGCATGCACATTATCTGGTGATCACGGATGCTGAAAGCAAGGAGCGATTAAGACAGGTAGCATTCAATCAGTACAAGATACATACGGCATCTGCGGCAATATTGGTCTTAGGCAACAAAGATGCCTACAAGGATGCAGAAAAGATATATTCAGGCTTTCTTAGTCTGGGGATATATCAGGAATTTGAGTATAATAAGCTGATCCAGGATATAAACGGTCTTTACGAAAGCAGAGGTGAAGCCTTCATGAAGGATGAGGCTATCAGGAACGCATCGCTGTCTGCAATGATGTTCATGCTGATTGCAAAGGATATGGGTTGGGATACCTGCCCGATGATCGGCTTTGATTCAGACAAGGTGCGGGAGCTTTATAACATTCCGGAAAACCTTGAACCTGTGCTATTGATGACGATGGGGAAGGAAGATGTCAGCAAGACGAGGATGCGCGGTTATAGGAAACCGTTAGGAGAGTATGTGACCTTTGATAGTTTTTAGTTGAGCCTGGTAAGTAATTTAAGTGATGTTTATTGGGTAGCAAAAAAGCAGAAAAGAGTCTCTTGGAGAAGAGACTCTTTTTATGTTTATAGAACTAATGGTAATGGAATGATGTGGTTTATGCATTATTGCCTGTTATCAAAGGATACTACCAAACGGCGGAAATATGCATTCATACGTTCAATGAGATCATATCCGCCATTATGCAGGCACCAGTCATATACGACACCTCTGGCGCAGACAAACAAATACTCGACAATATCCTCAGCTGACTGTTCATCTTTCAGCTCGCCTGATTGTTGCCCTTTTCTGATAAGGTCCTGCAGTACATTCTGCATAGGCCTGCCCTTGCTTATGAACAGGTAGTTGTTGACATGATACAGGTTCTTAACAAAGTCCACTCCCTGATGCTGGTTATACTCTGCATATATATCAAAGAAACGGATTATACGTTCGATATATTCACCTGACTCCAGAGCCTTTTTTACAGCATTTAAGAAATATTCGTCAGCAACACGGTAGATCTCAATGAATATATCATTCTTGGAGCTGAAGCTGTTGTAGAAGGAACCGACGGAGACCTGCGCTTCTCTGCAGATATCCTCCACCTTTAGATGGTTGAAGCTTCCTTCTCGCAGAAGCTTGAGGGCGGTATCATATATCCTGTTCTTGGTGTTTATGGCCTGTTGCTTTCTCTTGGTTACATTTTCCATAAATATGAGGTTCCTCTCCTTGGATCATCTTTCAATCCGATATTGTGACCAATCTTAAATATAGTATACAAATTAGTGAAAAACCTGTCAAATAGACTACAATCTGTATTGACAAATAATTATCAATACCATATAATGAATACATTCGGTGAATCGATTCTACGAAAAATCAAATTCTTTTCCTATGCTCGCGGCATGATTGCATAGATGGCTAAATTACTTAACCAGGGGAGGATCTACTAATATGAAAAAATCATTAGCACTATTACTTGCACTTATGATGTTTGCCACGATACTGGCAGGCTGTGCGCCGGCTGCAGCAGTGACTCCGGCAGCACCAACAGCAACGCCGGCACCGACTGATGCAGCATCCTCAGCAAGCAAGGATTTTGGAACTGATGCAGAGGAAATTGCTCCAAAGCCCGGTGCAATTGTCGGAGAGGCTAAAGCTCTGAATGGTCAGCCATTGAAGCTCGGCGTTTCCTTTGACGGAAGCAAGATCTCCGAGATACAGATACTCAAGATGAGTGAGACCAAATGGGTCGGAGATGCTGCTGTAGTGCAGGTCATAGATGATGTAGTAAAATACCAGAGTGTCAATGTTGATACAATGTCCGGTGCAACGATTTCCAGCAAAGCTGCTATAGAAGCAGTGGCAAACGCCATCAAGCTGAAGGGACTGGATCCTGCAAATTACCAGAAGAAGCCTGAAAAGCCTGCGGCTTCAACAAAGGCTGTCGAGATGAAGTCAGACGTTGTTATAATCGGTGCAGGTGGAGCCGGTCTGGCTGCCGCAGTATCTGCAAATCAGAATGGCGCAAAGGTGATAGTATTTGAAAAGATGGCCAGGATCGGCGGAAATACTGTTATTTCAGGTGCCGCTTACAACGCAGTTGATCCAAAAAGACAAAAGGCGGCAGGAATTGAAGACTCCATTGATAAGTTCTATACTCAAATGTATGAGGGTGGAGACAAGAAGGCCAAGCCAGAGCTTGTAAAAACCTTCGTTGAGAATGCATATCCGGCATTGGAATGGCTTGAAAGCCTTGGAATGCCTTTTAGAGACTCAGTATTTACGGTGCTTGGAGCACTTTGGCCAAGATCCCACCAGCCGGCTGATCCTGTTGGCACAGGGTACTTCAACACATATATGAAGTATATTAATGAGCATAAAGACCAGGTTCAGATTTACCTAAACACAGAAGTAACCGATATCATCAAGGAAAACGGCAGGGTAGTCGGAGTAAAGGCTAAAAATTCAGACGGAATTATAACCGCATATGCGGTAAAGGGTGTTATTGATGCAGCCGGAGGCTTCGGAGCCAATAAAGAAATGAGAAACAAATACAATAAGATATGGCCGGACCTCACAAATATCGGGACGACAAATCACCCCGGAGCAACTGGAGACGGTATGGTAATGGCTGAGAAGGTAGGAGCCAACCTGATCGATATGAAGGAGATCCAGCTTCTTCCCATGGGCGACCCGGTTACAGGAAGCTTGAGCGGCAATATCGAGCAGGGTGTTGAGAATCGTATTTTTGTAAATAAATCAGGTAACAGGTTCGTAGACGAAGGTGCAAGAAGAGACGTTATGACAAACGCATTGTTCAAGCAGCAGGATTCATTCATGTGGGTAATAGTTGACAAGCACTCCTATCCTACAGGCGATACCAGGAACAATTTCAATGAATCCATTGACCAGCTCATTGCAGAGGGCAGGGCATACAAGGCAGATACAATAGAAGATCTGGCAAAACAGATAGGTGTTGATCCGAAGAATCTGAAAAACTCAGTAGATACCTTCAACAAAGCAGTTGATAAATCCATCACAGACGAGTTTGGAAGAAAGCTCTTCAAGGATAAGCTTGATACACCACCATATTATGCAGGTGCACGTAAGCCAACCGTTCATCATACTATGGGCGGAGTTGAAATTACCACAAGCGCACAAGTGCTTGACAAGGACGGCAAAGTCATCCCCGGATTTTATGCAGCAGGCGAAGTTACAGGAGGTATCCACGGCGGAAACCGACTTGGCGGAAATGCTGTTCCGGACACAGTAATATTCGGTAAGATAGCAGGGGAGAGTGCAGCTCTCGGAAAATAACCCAAATGAATAGAAGCTTCGTTTTCA